>DATHVL010000344.1:0-4042 GCA_035461325.1 Pyrinomonadaceae bacterium | reverse complement strand
GAGACGGAATTCAAGAGGCTTACTGATCTTCGAACGTCGTTGGGCGAGATACCGTTTGACGGGGATAAAAAGGACCCTCATGCATCGCTAATAAAAAAGCACGAAGACGAGATCGTTTATCACGAGCCGGCGGGCCAGTGGATCGTCCGGTCCGAAAAGTTCTGGGACCTTGCCGAGCGATACAAAGACCTGCCGATAGCCGACGAGATCGCATGGACGGCCGCAGAGAACCCGCTGCCGGGAGAGTGTGAAGGTTACATACCTTGCGCCTTGGATTGGATCCGGAGGACGAGCGGAAGATATCTTGAGATGTTTCCGAATGGAAAGCACCGCGACGCGGCGCTCGAGAATATTTCGGGCCTAACCTCTGACCTGGAGCCGGAGGGTGAGAATGTGGACATGTGGCCAACGGAATCAGATGAAAAGGCGGAGATGAATAAGACGCTCGACGAACTTACGGCCATTGTTGCGAAGACCGACGGGCAGCAGAAGGAAGCGATATTGGCGGATATCGAGAAGATGCGGAACGCGGTGAAGCAATAGCGGCAAGGGGCTAAAGCCTCGATGTGTTGGGGGCCGGGTAACCGTTCGCTAAAGCGAACGGCAATATTATAAGAATAGTAATTAAGGTTAGTGTTGTTAATAGACGCTCACAATCGAACGATAAGAGACCTGCGGATCTCGCTGACGGACAGGTGCAACTTTCGCTGTTTTTATTGCCTGCCGCACGGGGAACCGGCGTGGGCAAAACGCGAGACGCTGCTTACCTTTGAGGAGCTGGAGCGGATCGCGGGGATATTTGTGAGCCTCGGGATCGAAAAGATCAGATTAACCGGCGGCGAGCCGCTGATAAGGCGGGATGTGCCGGTGTTGGTTGCGAAGCTGGCCCGCTTGAAACCTGCGCTCAAAGATATTGCACTGACGACAAACGGTTACGACCTGCCGCGGCACGCTGAGGCGTTGAAAGAGGCGGGGCTTGACCGCGTCACGGTCAGCCTGGACAGCCTGCGGCGTGAGAGATTTACCGAGATCACGGGTGTCGATGCGCTGGGCCGGGCGGTGGAGGCGATCGAGGTCGCGAAGTCCCTGGGGATGGACCCGGTGAAGGTGAACGCGGTGATCGTACGCGGGCGAAACGATGATGAGGTTGCGGATTTTGCCAGGTTTGCTCGGGAGTTCGGCGTGTCGATGCGGTTCATCGAGTTTATGCCGCTCGATTCGGGGCACCACTGGAGCCGCGAGATGGTGGTTTCGGGCAAGGAGATCAGGGAGCGGATCGGCAGCGAGTTCCCGCTTGAGCTGAGGGACGGGCGCGGGAGCGAAACGGCGTTTCGGTACCGGTTTGCTGACGGGGCCCCGGGCGAGATAGGGATAATCGCACCGGTGACGGAGCCCTTTTGCGGCGCGTGTTCGAGGATAAGGCTGACGGCGGACGGGCAAATACGGACCTGCCTCTTTTCGACGGAGGAGCATGACCTGCGCGGGCCGCTGAGGGACGGAGCGAGCGACGAGGAATTAACGGAAGTTATCCAAAAAGCGGTGATGCTCAAGGAACCGGGGCACAGGATAAACGAACCGGATTATGTGCAGCCCGAGCGGACGATGAGTTTTATCGGCGGTTAGGCGGGTGTGGAAACGATGCCTACGGCATTCACCTTGTCGGCGAGGTTGTAGGTTTCTTTGAGAATTGCATAGCCGGCGATTTCGAGATTTTGACGGAAGGCGGCGGCATACTCGGCCGGGTCACCGCCGGGCGGCGGGCGGTGGAAAAGATAGAACTTCCCTTTCGGTTTTAAGAGCCGGCGGACCTCACCTAGTTCCGCGGCCGGATCCATCCAAAAAACATTCATATTGTAGGCGAAGGCCTTGTCGAAGCTGTGCGATTCGAAGAGGTTTTTGAGCAATTCGCAGTGCTCGATGCGGGCGATGCCTCGCGCGATGTGATCCGCATTTCGGCCGACGGCGGCTGTTGTCATTTTAGCGGAGCGGTCGATGGCGGTGATGCGGTAGCGGGGCTCGCGATCGGCGATGACGTCGATCAACTCGCCATGGCCGCAGCCGATCTCAAGAAGCTCCTCGCCCGGCCGGGGATCGATGATCCCGGCCGCCCACACGAACCTTTCTGAAAACTCGCGTCCCATTTTAGGAATGTTTGCGGCCCCACATATCGAGGCCGACGGCGGAGACGAGGATCGAGCCCTTGATGATGTCCTGAAGAAAATCGCGGACGTTGAGCAGGGACATTCCATTGTCGAGGCTGGCCATGATCAGTGCCCCGAGGCAGGCCCCGAATACGGTGCCGCGGCCGCCCATGAGCGATGCTCCTCCGATGACGCATGCGGCGATGGCGTCGAGTTCGCGGAGCACGCCGGCGTCGGGAGCGGCACTGCCGACGCGCGCGGTGAAGATCATCGCGGCGATGCCTGTGAGCGCTCCTAATAGGCCGAAGACGATGACGACATTTAGCTTGTTGTTGATGCCGGAGAGCCGGGCGGCCTCGGCATTGCCGCCGATAGCATAAAGATAACGGCCGAAGGTGGTGGATGTGGTGAGGAAAGCTCCGAGGAGCGCCACGGCGACGAAGATGAGTACCGGGACGGGAACGCCCTGATAGGAATTCATCACGAAGATGAATGCGAAAAGGGCCGTGGCGGCGATGACAGATTTGATGACCGCTCCGCGGCAATGGGCGGTGCCGGTATATTTTCCGGCGGTGCGGGCTGATCGGAATGCGAGGGCGACAGCGAAAAAGGTCCCGACCGCAGCCAGCGCCCAGCCGACGGCGGGCGGTACATTTCCTTGGCCGATGAACTTGAAGGCATCTTCGGAAACAGGGACCGTGTTGCCGGCGATGAGCCATTTGACCGCGCCGCGCCATACGAGCAATCCGCCGAGCGTGACGATGAACGCGGGGATATTGAAGTACGCGACGAGGGCTCCCTGAAAGAGGCCGATGGCGACGGCGGCCGTTACGGCGAACAGGATGCTGAGTGGAACGCCGAGATCGAGGAACGCTAACGAATAAGCCGCGATGCCGCCGGCGAGTCCGAGCAAAGAGCCGACGGAAAGATCGATATTCGCGGAGACGATCACCATCAGCATGCCCACGGCGAGGATGCCGGTGACGGACATCTGCGTCATCAGATTTGAGAGATTGCGGGGCGTGAGGAAAATGGAATTCGTCGCCCAGTGGAAGTAGGCCCAGATCGCGGCGAGCACGGCGATCATTATGTAAGCACGGAGGGCTGCGGTGTTGTATGACTTGGTTTCGGTTGCCATAGGGTCAGTTGCCGCCGGTTGCGGCGGACATTATCAGCTCGGGCGTTGCCTCTTCACGTGTGAACTCGGCGGCGATGCGGCCATCGCGGAGCACGAGGATGCGATCTGAAAGTCCGAGGATCTCGGGGAGTTCGGACGAGACGAGGAGGATGGCCAACCCTTCGCGGGCCAGGCGGTTGATCTCGGCATAGACCTCCTGTTTGGCGCCGACGTCGATGCCGCGGGTCGGCTCATCAAGCAGCAGTATCGAGGGATCGGTGAGCAGCCATTTTGCAAGAACGACCTTTTGCTGATTGCCGCCGGAGAGCGTGTCGACGACGGCAGCAGGGTCTTTGGGACGGATGCCGAGCGAATTTATGGGCGCGGCAGCGGCGGCGTTTTCGCGAATGCTGTCGGTTAAAAAGCGGCCGGAGACGGCGGGGAGTGCGGCGAGCGTGATGTTCCGGGCGACGATCTGCCCGGGCACAAAACCGGTGCGCTTTCGATCTTCGGTGACGAAGCCGATGCCGGCGCGGATGGCATCGGCGGGGGATGTGATGTTGACGGTGCGGCCGTCGACGAGGATGTCGCCGGTGACCGTGCCGTCGAAGGCACCGAAGAGTGCGGAAAGAAGCTCGGTGCGGCCCGCTCCCATCAGGCCGGCGATGCCGAGGACTTCGCCGCGGCGGAGAGCGAATGAGATGTTACTGAGGGTGTTTCGATGATGACCGGGAGCTTGGGCTGAGAGATCGCCGACCGCGAGGGCAACGTCGCCGGGGGTGTG
>DATHVL010000343.1:0-2559 GCA_035461325.1 Pyrinomonadaceae bacterium | reverse complement strand
CCATTGGCGCACGCCGGATCGCCTTTGCCAAGGTCTCACCGCGAACATATTCCATCGCGATGAACGGCGTCTCGTGATCGTCGTTTATCTCGTAGATCGTGATTATATTGGGGTGATTAAGGGCGGATGCAGATTTCGCCTCTGAAATGAAGCGATGCATCCTGCCCGAATCTAAGGCAACATCGGCAGGCAATGTTTTCAGGGCGATCTGACGATTGAGCTTGGGATCTTCGCAAAGATAGACGTCTCCCATGCCGCCGGAGCCGATCTTTTTAACGATCTTATATCGCCCGAGCCATCCGTCTGTGAGCATACCTTTCTAGTGCTCCGTATTCTATCACGCGCCGGTGCGCGAACGGGAGAAAAATCTTTCCGCTGTGAGGATGGCGGGTATTCAGTCAGGAGACGTCCGTTCAGACGGGATTTTGCGTTCTTTTTTGCCTAATTGAAGTTATTTTTCCGGCCTCGACCACTTATCTAACCGGCCGAGGATATACGACCGGGCTTTTGTTTCCTGCCTTGTCCACGGCACGTACGCCGAAAAAATAGTTGTCCTTTGACATATTTTCCATCACAAATGTGGTCACGCTTCCCACGGGTCGCGAGTGGGTCCATTCGGCCGCGGTCGTATCGCGCCAGACGATCTCGTATCCCGCGATATCAGAATCCGTATTCGCGTCCCATTTAAGCTCTGTGTCATTGGTGAGCCGTGAGGTGACTATCCCGACATTTTTCGGCTTGGCAGGCGCATTCGCCAGAGAGGCAAGTGCGATCAGATTTACGCGGGTCGCGTTCGCGGTGTAAGCAAAATCTACGAATTCCGGGTTATCGCCATAGAAGATGCCGTTCTCCGTCCTTACGTTCTGGTGCTGATGGGTGTAATCCTCATCCGGTTCGGTAAATCGCACCGCCGCGTATCCGCGTTCAAGGAACGGAATGTGATCGCCCCCGCGTCCGTAACGGTCCCGTCGATAGATGATCCAAACGCCGAAGTCTTTCAAATATCGGTCTGACTGTTCCTTGATGTAACGTGCCAACTGCCGCGCCTGTGAATCGTTCTCTCCGCCGACGCTCCGCCGGGTTGCAGCCTCGCGCTCGTTTTCATTCGAGGGTACGCCCTCAGCAAATACCCGCAAGCGGTTGCGGTGCGCCGAGTCCTTATTTGTTGTAACGCCCCCGACAATATCGTTGGTGATCATCGCCTCGATATTCATCTCTTTAACTTTTGCTTGTTCAGCAAAATATGCGGCACCGAGCAGACCCTGCTCTTCGCCGGCGACCGTCATAAAGATGATCGTCGCCTCAAACTTGGACTTTGACATCACCCTCGCCAGCTCTATAACCGCCGCCGTACCCGAAGCATCGTCATTTGCGCCCGGCGCGTCGCATTCACCGTCGGTCGGCGAGGAACACATCGAATCATAATGCCCCGAAACGACATAAACTCTGTCCGGGTCCGTGGTCCCGCGAAGCGTTGCAACAACATTTGTAAGCACTGTGGGTTCAGGGATGCGTGCGGCCTTTGGCTGGGTGAACGACTGCTTTTCAACCACCAGGCAGTCGCTGCATTCCTTGCTGATCCGCTGAAATTCCTCGTAGATCCAGTCCCGCGCCGCCCCGATCCCCCGTTTCGGATCGTCCTGCGCAGAAAGCGTGTTGCGCGTGCCGAATGAAACAAGCTTGCGAATGTCGGCCTCTATGCGGTCGGCGGAGATCTCATTGATCATTTTCGAGATCGCCGGGTCCGGCTTTGTTGTAGTTTGCGCGATGGCAGAGGCTGCCGTTAACAGCAGGAGCGAGATGGTCAGCGATGCTATTCGTGTCTTCATAGGTTTTGTAATAAGGTCAGCGTATCACGAACGCTTTTAAACTTCGGCCGTCGGCGGAGTAGAGCAGTCCGGCCGACTCATCCGTAAGAAATCGCGGGTCGGGGTCGGAAACCACCGCCGTTCGAGCGTCGCTCCCGGTGTGAACGTTTACGCCGATGAGGCCACGCCGGTCGATCGGTTTCGGGATGTCGGTGTAAAAATACATATGGCTGCCCCGCAGCTCCGCGATCCGCTTTCGCTTTAATAGATAGCTTGCAAGGCGATCGGCGTATCGCGTCGGATCGAGACGGTCAAAGACGCTGTCCTGCACTTCCGCACGCGACGGCATGATACGCCCCATTACCGAGGGGCGAACGATCTCGACGCCCCGAGCTGAATTTGCAATGCCCCGCAGCGTCCCCAATGAGCCAAAGGAGTAGATCCGTCCTGATGCGATCGAAGTTGCGTGACTGCCCGCGAGAGCCGCAAGATCGAACGACCCGAAGCGAGTCGCGAGCCCGCTCCAGCGAAACGAATTAGCCCCCGACAAAAGTGCAGCGCCGCTCCGGGCAAATCCAAAAACGGAAGTCGCAAGGCCGCCGTAGCGAAAATACAAAGCCGTGGCACGGAGCGCGACCCCCGCAATTATTCGAAACGAGCCTCGCCCGGGTGCCTTGTGCCGAACCCGCCACGCCTCGACCCCCGCTGCATCAAAGGCGGCGATCTCGTCCTTTCCGCCGACAACCGCCTG
>DATHVL010000342.1:0-2413 GCA_035461325.1 Pyrinomonadaceae bacterium | reverse complement strand
CTATTCGTGGCCGGATGCTTATAAAAAGGCACAGGCCGCTGATCGGATCTTGCGTGAAAGGCTGGACCGTTTGGGTTTGGAATTCGAGTTGGTATTGACGGAGTTTGTGGGTGTGAATGCGACCCACGGGCATCTGGCGGGAGAACCGTCGCCGGATATTCCCGAAGTGCAGTTGAGAATAGCTGTTCGAGGCCAGGACCGAGCGTCGGTCGAGAGGTTCACAAAAGAGATCGCACCGCTGATCCTTACCGGACCTCCGGGGGTTACGGGCTTTGCCGGCGGCAGGCCGAAGGTGGAAGAGATCATGGCGTACTTCCCTGCTTTGATACCGAAGCATTTGATCGAGACGAAGGTGGAGATCGTCGAGGCGTAAGCGGTGAGTTACGGGACTAGGAATGTCTTCGTCCGTCGAAGGATTTGATATTTGATATTTGCGTCCGCGTCGCTTTGGGAAAGTCTGCCATCTGCAGTCATCTTATCAACTAAGGGTTTGTACTCGGCGCTTTTCTTAAAAGCTTCAAATTGACGTTCTCTGAACTTGAGGTAGGACTTATTTGTAAAATGGCGGGCCTCTTTCAGTTCCCCCTCGGCGATCTCGAAGATAGCGTATTTTTCATATGCGTAAAGGCTTTCCATGTCGTAGGGGTCAGCGTCATTGCCGCCGTACATAGAGACTAGCAGACCGGTCACCCAATCCAGCTTCAACGGTTGATCCCCGGGTACGACTTTCCTGAGAGCCGAGTTTTCGGAATCCCCGACCGTTATATCCTTTAGCAACAATTGATCGTCGATAATTTCGAATTTCGCTACATACCCTCGCCACAGGGCACTCATCCAAAAATCTTCAGGTTTCGGGTTGAGCTCCGGATATTTTGCAAAATACGGTTCCATTAGCTCGTCCACGGTCAATGGATATTCCTGACCTCGGTAAATTAGAACATCGGGTATCTGCGGAGTCGCGAAGGTGGGGACGGCAAACCATAAAGCGAGAATGGCCAGCAAAATAACTTTTTTTCTCATTTCATCGTCTCCTTACTTCTTTTTCAAGAATCGCGATACTCCTTGTTTACAATCCTCTGTCATCCGTGCCCTTGCGTTCATTATCGCGCCGGCGTCAACTGCTTCGAAAAAGTTCTTCCCGTCCATTTGATAGAGCAGTTGTTTGCTCAGGCGAACGGCGGAGGCACTCACTTTGGAATATTCGCCGGCGAAATCGTCGACTTTGCCGTCGAACTCCGCGTCCGGGAAAATCTGATTCACGAGGCCCATCTCTTTGGCCTCTTCGGCCGAAAAATCAAATCCGCGAGTAACGAGTTCAAATGCCCGCTTCTCCGAAATATTTCTTCGGAGGATCGCCATCACTATCGCAGGGACGAAGCCGATCTTGACCTCGGGATAGCCGAACCGGGCAGTTGCCGCGGCGAGTACGATGTCGCAAGCCGTTGCCAATCCGCAGCCGCCGGCGAGGGCACGGCCATGCACGGCGGCGATGACAGGAACGGGGCAGGTCCTTATCGCGGTGAAGAGGTCGACCAATTTTCGAGCGTCATATAGGTTCTCCTCATAGGAGTAACTGCTGATCTTTCGCAGCTCTTCGAGATCCGCGCCGGAGCAAAAATCCTTTCCTTCGCCGCGTATGACCACCGCTCGCAAAGAGTCGTCGCGGCCGGCGTCGCGCATCGCCCCGGTGAGAGACGCGATCAGTTCCGAATTGAGCGCATTGCGCTTTTCGGGGCGGTTAAGCGTCAAGGTTCGAATACCGTTCTGAGTCGCGGTTAACAATTCCGACATATTTTCAACCAATTAACAATCAGCCAATGTCCAATTTACAATTGCTCGGCTTTTGATGTTTTTGTGATGGCGGTCAGCATCTTTGCGAGTTCTTTTCGGTCGCGTTCTATCGATTCATACTCAGCCTGGTTTATCTGGTCTGCGAAATGAATCAGACGCAGCCAGTATTCGGTGATGTCGGCGTGCTGTAATGCCCGGCCCATGTTTAATATAAAATTCTCTTTCGACTCGCTGCTGACGGCTGCTTTGACGTATCTGCCGATGTTCGTACCGGACGAGAGTACTTCGCGACTAAGTGTGAATTCCTTGTGTTTCTCCGACACATGTCGGCTCAACTTCACGATACGCAGGGCAAACGAAAACGATTTCGATACTATCGGATTATCTTCCATTGGCAATTATTAATTGGATAATTGTGAATTGGAAGAAATCTAGGGTTCGTCCGCATCGATCTCCATGCGGAGTAACGCCGTGGAGAATGTTTTGCCTTGGGCATCTGTCATCAGGCTGAGCGTGCCGCCGCCGCCCAGGGCCCCGTGTAGGAGGAAATTGAGGGCACCGAGATTAGGCAGTTCGAAGCGCTCAACGTCACCTTTGACCATATTGCCGAAGTGCTCCTTGA
>DATHVL010000341.1:0-4306 GCA_035461325.1 Pyrinomonadaceae bacterium | reverse complement strand
CCATCGGCCCCGGAATTAAAGACTCTGATCGAGTTTTCGCATCGGGTCACCAGCATGCTCGCCGGGCTAGTAGTCGTCGCGTTGGTCGTGTGGGCGTGGCGAAAGTTCCCGAAAGGGAACGTTGTCCGGCGAATGGCGCTCTTTTCGCTGATCTTTATCTTGATCGAGGGGGCCATCGGCGGAGGGCTCGTGCTTACGGGAAACACGGCGGGGAATTGGACGCCATCACGGCCGTACTGGGCGGCAGGGCATTTGATCAATACTTTCATCCTCCTGGCATTTCTCGCTCTAACCGCTTGGTTCGCAAGCGGAGAACGTCATCGGGCGGCAGCGATCCCGACGAAAGCGTGGGCTCTGCTTGCGGCGGGCGTCGCAGCGATCTTTCTGACAGGGATCAGCGGTTCGATGGCGGCGCTGACAAATATGCTCTTTCCTTCTGAGACGTTGTCGGAGGGGATCGCGAAGGATTTTGCCCCGGATTCTCACATCCTTCTGCGGCTGAGGATCTTTCACCCGATCATTTCGATCTTTACCGCGATGTTTCTGTTCATGCTCTCAGCGTATGTTAAAAAGCTGGTCGACCGTGAAGGGCCTGCTGCCAGGTGGGCCAGCGGAGTTTCGGGCCTTGTGATAGCTCAGGTCGCATTTGGCGCGGCAACACTTCTGATGCTTGCACCGATCGTGATGCAGCTCGGACACTTGCTGCTCGCCGATCTCGTTTGGATCGCATTTGTGCTGATGTGGGCTAGCGTCGTGTGGGGCGGCAAACCGACGGGTGGGAGCGATCGCGCCTAATTTTTTATTCTCCAGGACTCTCCTTGCACAACGAGGGCGTCGAGCGCGGCCTGCAGCTCGGCACGCTTTGCTTCGAGCTCGTCGTGATCGGCGTCGGGGCCGACATAGATCGGCGGGGCGATGATCACATTTGCCCGGGTGAACGGCTTAGGTATCTGCAGCCGGTCCCAGCTCTTGACCGTCCAATATTTCTTGCATTCCACAACAAACGGCATCAGCGGATTTCCCGTCTTTTTCGCCAGAACCAATGGGCCGGGCTTCGCTTCATACCTCGGCCCGCGTGGCCCGTCGAGCGTGAACGCCATCGCGTAACCCGCTTTCATCATCTTGATCATCGAGACCAAGGCACGGGTGCCGCCGCGACTTGAGGAGCCCTTTATAACGCCGTAACCAAAACGCTGGATGCAGCGTGCCGTGTATTCGCTGTCGTAGCTTGGAGACGAAAGGACAATGATCCCGCGATCGCGGAAAAAATAGGTGCCGGCGATTATTCGGTCATGCCAAAATGAGTAGATCGGCAGGCCCCCGGCCGTGGTGATCTCTTCGAAATTCTCATATCCCGTGGTCTCGAATCGGATCGTCGAGCCGATGATACGCAGCACCCAGTAAAACACAAACGAGGCGACGCGGATCTCGAAGCGCTGCCTAAAGCTGTATTTTTCAAGCGGGCCGAAGCGGTACGCAATGTTGAAATCATTAGCCACGGATAGAAAATAAGTAACAAGTTAAGGTATTATTTGCAACAAGGTTAGCAATTTCATCGTTTGTTTTAGTGGCGGTTAGTGCCTGATGCAGAGAAAGATCCTGATCATTGACGACCATGACGATCTGGCGACTTCCTTAGATGAAGTGTTCGATCAAGCCGGGCATGATGTCAGGCTTGCAGAAAGTCGTGATGAGGCATTAACGATCGAGAACATCGAGGGATTTGACCTCGTGATAACGGACCTTGATGTTGACCGCACATGCGACCATTCCGCAAACGGTAACGGAGCGTCGTGCCTGCCCAATCTGGTCGAAGTAGAGGGTGCCGAACACGTCAAGGCATTCAAGATCTGCGCCGCAAATTTCAGACGAGACGAGTTCAACGAAGACCAGCTGAAAGAGATGGTCGCGACCGTGCTTGATTTCAAGATCCGTTATGTCGACAAGGTCGAGTTCGTAAAGGACCTGCGGGAATATATCGAGTTCGAACTGCCGAGCGCTCTCTCGCTGATGCACATCGTTCTCGATTACCTGATGAAGCGGGTCGAGAAACTTGGCGTTATCAGTCCGGAACAGTCGAACCTCTTCATCGCGCTTGATGAGGCCTTCGTCAATGCCGTCAAGCACGGGAATAAATTTGACGCGCACAAACTGATCCGCGTAACCGCGGAAGTATCAAAAAAAGAGGCGAGATTCACTATCGAGGACGAGGGCGAGGGCTTTGACGTTCACAACATTCCCGACCCGCTGGATCCGGAGAACCTCTTCAAAACATCGGGCCGCGGGGTGCTTTTCATCTACAACATAATGGACGAAGTGAAGTACAACGACCGCGGCAACCGCCTTACCATGATCAAACGCAGCGAGACTAGCGAAGATCAGACGATCGGATAGCCAATGACCTCCGCCGCATCCCGCATCCGCAAGCTACTATCAAACAATGAAGGTCACCATCGGCCAGATCAATACCACGAACGGGGACATTTCCGGCAACACGGAAAAGATCGTTTCCGCGATCAAGAAAGCGAGATCGGACGGGTCGGATCTGATCGTTTTTCCCGAAGTCGCGATACATGGATACACCTCGCAGGACTGGTTTCAGGACCGCGACATCATCCGCCACGCACTTGAACCCCTCGACGCGATAATCCCCGAAACCGAGGGCATTACGGCGATCGTCGGGACCATACGGCCGAACGACGAACGCGACGGAAAGCGGCTTTTCAATTCAGCGGCGGTGATCAGTGACGGAAAGCTGCTCGGGTTTGCGGATAAAACACTCTTGCCTGAATACGACGTTTTCGACGACCCGCGGTATTTTGAACCGGGCAATGGCGGAAGCATTTTCGAGATCGGCGGGAAGAGGATCGGCGTCGTTGTCTGCGAAGACTTCTGGAACGACAAGACATTTTGGCGAGACCGTCTGTACGAGAGCGACCCGACCGACGACGTCATCGCCCAGGGTGCGGACCTGATCGTTTCACTCAATGCGTCTCCTTACAACAAGGGCAAGATCAAGCTGCGTTGCGATATGGTTGCGCACCGAGCGCGGGAGAATAAAGTTCCGATCGTTTTCGTCAATCTGGTCGGCGGCAACGACGGGATCATCTTCGATGGTGCGAGCCTTATCGCCGATGAAGAGGGCGACATAATTCTTCAGGCGACAGCCTTCGAAGAGTTTATCGAGACCGTCGAGTTGGATGTCCATAAGCCGGATGCAAGGGGAATCACCGGGAACGAGATCGAATCTATCCGCCGCGCATTGGTCCTCGGCATTCGCGATTACGCCGCTAAGAACGGTTTCAAGAGGGCCGTTTTGGGGCTCTCGGGCGGGATCGACTCCGGGTTGGTGGCCGCCCTTGCCGCAGAAGCTCTCGGTGCCGAGAATCTTTTATGCGTGATGATGCCGTCGCCATTCTCGTCAGAGGGTAGCATTACGGATTCCGAGGAATTGATCGCGAATCTTGGCTGCGAGGGCCGGATAGAGCCGATCTCTGATACCTTCGAGGTCCTACGCCGGCAGATGAAGCTTGATAATCCGACTCGCGGCGGGGAGAGCCTGGCAGCAGAGAACATGCAGTCCCGCATCAGGGGCGTGATCCTGATGGCGATCTCGAATGCCGAGGGCCGCCTGCTGCTTTCCACGGGGAACAAATCGGAACTAGCTGTCGGCTACTGCACCCTATACGGCGATACGAACGGGGGGCTAGCGGTACTCGGGGACGTCCTTAAGACGGAGGTCTGGGATGTCTCGCGGCAGATCAACCAGGCTGCCGGCAGAGAAGTTATCCCGAACGCGATAATCGACAAAAAACCGTCTGCTGAGTTAGCCCCAAACCAATTTGATCAGGACAGCTTGCCGCCCTACGAACTCATGGATCCGATTTTGCAAATGTATTTCGAGCAGAAGCGGTCGCCCACAGAGATAATCGACGCCGGTAACGACCAAGAGCTGGTTTACAGCATCCTTAACAAGGTCGAGCACCCCTCAAACGAGTTCAAAAGGCGTCAGTTACCCCCGGCGCTAATCATCTCAAAAAACGCTATCGGCGTAGGCCGCCGCCGGCCGATTACGCACAAATTTCGCCGAAGCGGCTGAACCTGGCTGCAATAAGGTCCGGAACGCTGGTGCGTAAGCAAAGAAACGCCGTGATGCTCAAGCCTATGGATGCAAATGAAAAGGCCGCCTAAGTTTGGCGGCCCGAATCATCGCTGAGATACGGATCAGTTCTTCACGTAGTAACCCTGCCTTGCACGAACCTTGAGATCTTGCCGGCTGTTAAGGCCGACATTCAGCCGAACATAC
>DATHVL010000340.1:0-3730 GCA_035461325.1 Pyrinomonadaceae bacterium | reverse complement strand
AATCTGTTTCAGGCGATGAACGCCCAATATGGCGGGTATGACAAGACGCCGGTGGATTACCTGGCCGCGCCGTGGAACATTTCGATCGCCGCACAACCGGAGCTCGCCACCCACTTTGACGGCGTTCTCGGCGTGGCATTTTTGATCGGGCTCCCGATCCTGGTATGGGCTCTTTGGAAATTTCAAATGCCGGTCGAGGCAAAGATCGGAGCGGGCGTGGCCGCGGTGATGTTCATTTTCTGGCTGTTTTCGAGCCAGCAGCTCCGTTATTTGCTGCCCATAATACCGATACTTGCGATCGGCATTGTGATGGCGTTTCAGCGAATTGGTGAATTTGACGATGGGCTAAGGAAGCTGGGTGCGGCGATACTCGCCACCGCTGCGTTTGCGGGGTTGTTGGTGTCCGCAGCATGGTTCATGCAGAAGGCCCCGTTGCGGGTGGTTCTCGGCGGAGAATCGCGGGACGCATATCTGTCGCGAAACATCGATTACTATCCGTATTACCGCTGGCTCAACGCGGAATCGCCCGAGGAGACAAAGGTCTGGCTCATTAATATGCGGCGCGACACGTATTACCTCGACCGGCCGTATTATTCGGATTATTTGTTCGAGGACTGGACGCTGCGAACGATGCTGTGGGAATCGAATTCCGTCGAGGAGCTTCGCACAAAGGCCGCATCGCTCGGGGTAACGCACATTCTGACCCGTCACGATTTCTTGTTCGATCCAAAAGTGTCGCCGATCGTCGATGATTCAAAGCCGGCGGCCGAGAACATGGCAAAGATGAAGCTCGCGAGAGAATTTCTGCTCGATAACGACAGGCAAGTCAGGGCCGATAATAGATTTAGTTTAGTAAAGGTATTTTAGACATGGTTTTATCAAAAGCCGCTATCGGCTCACAGTTTTCAGAAGCGTTCAAGAAACGGATCGATGCGGAGACCGACGGCGATCTTGCTCGGCTCCGTCGTGAGGCGTTCGACGCATTCGAAGCGGCGGGTCTGCCGACCCAGCGGCTCGAGGATTGGAAGTACACCAATGTCGCCGCTATCGGCTCGGTCGATTGGATCGTTGATAGCGGCCGGTCAAATCTACCCGCCGCGCTCGACCGAGATCTTTTAAGCCGATTTCGTTTTGACCGGAACGGCATCACAGCCCTCAACCTCGCCTTTGCAGACGTCGCGGTGCTCCGAATCGAACGCGAGACCTCGGTCGATGAACCGATCCGGCTCGATTTTGCCGCCGAGGCGGGCACGGCCATTTTCCCGCACGTGCTTGTCATCGCCGAAGAGGGAAGTAAGGCGACGATCGTGGAGACATATTCCTCGCGTTCGCAGAGCTTTACGAATGCGGCAGTGCAAGTCGTTGTAAAGGACAACGCAAATCTTACGCATCTGCGAATACAAAAAGACGCTGCCGAGGCTTTCAACTACGGCGTAACTGAGGTCGAGGTCGGCCGCGGCTCGTTGTACAATTCGACAAATATCAATATCGGCGGAGAGCTCTCGCGGCATGATGTCGACCTGAAATTTAGAGCGGAGGGCGGTGAGGCCTGGGTGGACGGGCTGTATATGCTCAACGGCTCGCAGCATCATGACACGCATTCGATCATCGACCACACCGTTCCCAATTGCCTTTCGCACCAGACCTACAAGGGTGTGTTGAATGACAAGTCGCGTGCTGTTTTCAACGGCAAGGTTTTCGTTCGAGAAAATGCTCACGGCACCGACGCGCAGCAATCGAACAAGAATTTGCTGCTGTCCAACGATGCCCGCGTCGACACCAAGCCGCAGCTTGAGATCTTTAACGACGACGTGAAATGCTCGCACGGCGCGACCGTGGGGCAATTTGAGGAAGAAGAACTGTTCTATTTGTTGACGCGGGGCCTGCCGGAGAATCTGGCTCGTAACCTGCTCACTTACGGTTTTGCCGAAGAAATAATCAACAAGATCCTGATCGACGACATCAAAGCAGAGTTGGACGCAGCAGTATTGAATAGACTTTCTAGCGGAATGGAGGTTTAAGGACAATGCGAACGTGGATTATTGGATTACTGATGACATTTTCCGTTGGGGTCTATGCACAAATCCCACCGCAAGACCAAGGCTCGGCGGAGATATACAGGATCGAACTCCTGTCTCCTTGGGAGGATCAAGATGGCAAAGCAATTTATAACAAGCAGATCGCGAACCGGAATTGCGTTGACCTCGTGAAGATGACTCATCGATGTTGGCGCGGACCCACCATCGACTACGGAACTCGGATCGGAGTAAATCTAGATATTTTCCAGATCAGCTCCCCGGGTTCGCAAACAAGGATGATCGACCTGGGAGAATACACGTGGGCGGACGAGGTGGCCGTGCCGCGAATTGAGCCCTGGCCAAAACTAAAACCGGGGGAAATACGGCATATATCCTTCAACGCATCCGGGGCGGATGGAAAGGACGGCGAACCGGGAAGAAATGCAGACGGAACGATCCCATACGTACGACCGACCGTAAAGCGAGAGGGATTTGCCGATAAGCCGGTCGACAAGCAAGTTAGTTCATCGATCGTAACCGAAAGCGGCCAGGCGATCACAGACGACTACAAACCATTGGTCCAGGCGAAAGAGGGTCATATGTACGCGGTCCGGGTTTTTGACGACATCCATGACTTTTACCTGCTCCTGAGGATCGACGAGATCGAGCAAGGAAGGAAGGTGCAGGTTTCGATCAAGAAGATCGACGCACCTAAGGATCCGAACCATTAAGAATGAATACTTGGGATGTACAAAAGGTAAGAAATGATTTTCCCGTGCTGTCGCAGACAGTCAACGGGCAGCCGCTCGTCTATCTGGATAACAGCGCGTCGGCGCAGGTGCCGCAGGTGGTCATTGAACGCGGGGCGAAGTACCTGCGGGAGGAGCACTCCAATATCCACCGGGGCGTGCACTACCTTTCGCAGCACGCAACGACGGCCTATGAGGCGGCGCGGGAAAAGGTGAAGCGGTTTATCAATGCACCCGACGTAAAAGAATGCATTTTTGTCCGCGGGACGACCGAGGGGATAAATCTCGTCGCCCATTCCTACGGCAAGGCTTTTATCCGCGAGGGAGACGAGATCATCATCTCGCAGATGGAGCACCACTCCAATATTTTGCCGTGGCAGATGGTCGCCGAGGATCGCGGTGCCAAGATACGCGTCATACCGATAAACGACCGCGGCGAGTTGATCATCGAGGAATATGAAGCGCTCCTGAACGAGCGGACGCGGATAGTCGCCGTGTCGCATGTTTCGAACTCGCTCGGGACGATCAATCCCATCAAGGAGATGATCGCGACGGCTCACAAATTTGGCGTACCTGTTTGCGTGGATGCCGCGCAGAGCGTACCGCACTTTCCCGTCGATGTGCAGGATCTGGACGCGGATTTTTTCGTCTTCTCCGGCCACAAGATGTTTGCCCCCACTGGCAGCGGTATCGTTTACGGTAAGCGTGAGTGGCTCGACAAGATGCCGCCCTACCAGACCGGCGGCGGGATGATCCGCACGGTCACGATGGGGAAGTCGACATTTGCGCCCATTCCCGAGAAGTTCGAGGCCGGGACGCCGGCGATCGCGGCAGGCATAGGGCTGGGCGCTGCGATCGATTACCTGAGCTCTATCGATTTTGAAGCGGCCGCGCAATACGAACACGAGCTTCTTGAATACGCTACCTCTAGGCTCGCCGACATTCCCGGCGTTACGCTGATCG
>DATHVL010000339.1:0-4161 GCA_035461325.1 Pyrinomonadaceae bacterium | reverse complement strand
CAGGGCCGTCCAGACGATATTAGCCGCTTTGGTCTTTGTGTCGACGATCGTCGTAAGCCCGGGAGGCGTCACCTGTCCGGTTCCCGCCGTTTTGGCATAATCGTAACGATATCTGCCATAGATCAAATTCTTTTCGTTCAGGCGATGATCGATACGGACGGCGCCCTGATGATCATCAAACGTGAAGGACGAAGAGCCTGTGAGGTTGCCGAGCGGGACGAGATAATCGGTGCCGCCGACGTTGAAGGTGGCATTGGTTCCGTTCGGGGAACCAGCCGGGACAAAGTTTAGAAGAGCCTGAACCTGAGGACGGTTCCCGACCACGCTCTGAAGGATCTGACGGCCCTCAGCGGTGGGTGCGCCGCTAAGTGTGAAACCGGAGCCAAGTGCTCGGTCGGACCAGCGTTGATAATCAATAAAGAAAAAGGTCCTGTCGCGGCCCTTCCAAAAGAACGGATTGTCCCCGTCGCCCGGCCATGGGAGCGTTACAGGGCCGCCCAAGGTGAAGCCGACCTGATTTTCGAGGCGGCGAGGAGCATTCTTGCGAGCTTCCGTTGCAGCGTTCGGGTTACAGAAGCCGGCACTCTTATCAAGGTTGCTGCAGGAGTTCAGGTACTGATTGTTGTGGAACCAGAATACCGAACCGCGATAATCATTCGTACCGGATTTGCCGACAAAGTTCACGATAGAACCGGAATTGCGGCCGTATTCGGCGAGAAATTGGTTTGTCACGATCCGGACCTCTTGTATCGCATCCGGATTATTCAGAGCGATCTGTCCGCCGGCGACACTCGGATCATTGGTATCCTGCCCGTCGAGCAAAAAGCTGTTTGAGCGAACGCGTCCGCCATTTGACGAAAAGCTGATGCCGTTGGCAAAACCGGTCTGGCCGCTGCCTAGTTGGCTGACCCCGGGAACTGAAAGCAGCACGTTGAAAACGCTTCGATTCGGGGCGATGGGAAGTTCCGACAACCGCCGCTCGTCGAAACGGGTGCTGACCTCGGCGGTCGTTGTGTTGAGCAGTGAGGCGTCGCCCGCCACGGTCACGACCTCTTCAAGGCTCCCAACCCGCAGGTTGGGATTAATTACCGCGTTCTGATTGACTAGGAGCTGGATCCCGGTCTGGAGATAACGCGCAAACGTAGCAGCCTCAACCGAAACCTCATACGCTCCGATCGGCATGCTGGTGAATGAGAAACGCCCGTCGCTGCCGGTCGTCGCCGTCCGGGACCCACCTGTTTCCGTATTGCGTACCGTAACGGTCGCGCCCGGGACCGCGGCCTGGTTCTCGTCAGTGACGGTGCCGGAGATGGTACCTGTGGATGTCTGGCCGAGAGTTACTGAAACGAGTGCCAGAAGGGCGACGTTCAGTACAACAAATCTAATGAATCTGGACATATGATCCTCCTAAAGTTGTTGGAAAAAGCCGAATACAGGAATAAAACAATTGCCGACATCACAACGCTGCAAATTGAAAGAAGCAGCGATAATTGCACGCATTAGCAAGTGTCATACCATATTGCAAACACCAGCAAATACGTGAGTTGTCGCGCAGGGGGCTGTCGAAATCGACCAAAAAAATGTAGGCTACTTCAAAATTTTGGAGAAAATGGAGGGGTAGGGGCTAGATCATTCGTTAGCCATGACCTCGACGGGGTCGATGGCGGAAGCCCGCCAGGCGGGATAGAGGGCCCCGATAAGGCTGCCGGCAAGGGCGATCGCGACGGCGGTGAAGACCCATCCCCAGCTGAACTCGAATTTCAGCTCGAAAATGGCTCCTATTGCCAGCGATGCCGCGAACGCGGCGAGCAGGCCGCCGACGACACCGAGGATGCCGATCAGGAACGCTTCTCCCTCGATGGCCCGGATAATGAAAGCCTTTGAGGCTCCGAGCGATTTGAGGATGCCGATCTCCTTGCGGCGTTCGGTGATGGTTGTGTACATCGAAAGGAGCACGAAGATCGTGCTGACGAAGGCGCCGAGGCCGACGAGGACGCGGAGGAAAGTGCCCAAGGCCGGTATGCGCTGTTGGGCATCGATGATCATATCGTTCGTTAGCTGGACCTTGTTTCCTGGAAGTTCGGCGTCAATGCGGGCGGCGACCGCGGCCGCGTCGGTACCCGGGGCGACCTTTACAAGGATGTAGGTGGACCTGCCTTCAGCTTCGAGAGCCTCCTGCATTGCCGAAAGCGACATTTTTATACGTGACCCGGAGGGAGGGGCAAAAACGCCGACGACGGTATAAGGCCGGCCAAATAGTTCCAGTGTTTCGCCGAGCGTGATCTGGTCGTTTTGCATCTGACGCTCGTCGACCACGACCTCGTTCGCGGCGATCGGCGAACGGCCGTCGATGATCCGCATGTCGTTCATCTCCGCGAAGGGCTGCCATTCGACGCCGTCGATCTGCTGAATGCCCCAGCGGCCTTTGGGATTGGCGGTGACGTATCGGATGACCGGAACAGTCGCGGCAACGCCTTCGATCTGCATCAGGCGTTCGGCATAGGCGGTTTGTACGGGGGTGTTCGAGCTGTCGAGCGACATCGCGCCTGAGCGTGTGAAAACGATCTCGGCCTTCCAGTTGGCCGCGCGGCGGGCCATGTCGTTCGTCATCCCCGTTGCGAGGCCGGTGAATAAGACGACAAGGATCACACCGAGTGAAACGCCGACGACGCTGATGAGGGTGCGAAAAGGCCGCACGCGGAGATTTGCGAGGACAAGATCAATCATTCGCTAGTTCGGCGAAGTCGAACTTCGCAGCCGCATCGGAGTCTGTGAAGAGTTCCTTACGCCTATTAAAATCTTCGTATATTTCATCGTAGGCTGCAAAGAGCCTATCGGTTGACGCCTCTCGGGTGTTGGCTCGGGCAGTCGCCAGCGCATTGGCAACACGATTCGCTGTCTTTTCCGGATCGGCAAGAACATCCCGTACCGCGGCGGCGAATGCCTCACCGTCGGGCTCGGTGAGCCAGACATTGTCGTCGGTTGCGTAGGAGAGAATACCGCCTGAGTTCGGGGCAACGGTCGGCACGCCTGATGCCATCGCTTCAAGCGGAGCGATACCGAACGGCTCTTTCGGATTGGGGTGGACGAACACATCCGCGTTGGCGTAGTAATTCGAGAGGGTCTCTTTATCGAGGTGACCGAGCTGAATTATCTTGCCCGGCGCGGCTTTGTCGCCCTCATCTCTTAACCACTCGCTTTGCGGGCCGGCACCGGCGATCAGCAAGCGATAATCACGATCGGTGTCCGTGCCAAGTTCGCGCATCATTTCGACGAGCAGGCCGATGTTCTTTTCGGGCGAAATGCGGCCGGCATATAAGAGCACGACGGCGTCGGCAGGAATATCGGCGCGCTCGATCATCTCGGCTCGCACCTCGGCAGAGCGGCGTTCGGGCGTGAATTGTTCAGCGTCAACGCCGCGCGGGCAGACGAATGTGCGTTCGGCGACCGGCACACGAGGGGCTCGGAGCCACCGCCATGTGCGATTGAAGAACCATTTCGAGCGGCGGCGGTTTTCGCCCGGGTCGACGGATCGTGCGAACTCTTGCGCCGTGTATTCGGAATTGGCGATGTGGTAGTCGAAGCTCGGGATCACGTAGTTGCCGATCACCCGGCGCGAAAGCCAACCGCCGAATCTGCCCTCGGAGAGGAACGACGCGACGTTGTCGTCCATTCGCTCGCAAGAGAAATGGACAAGGACCGGCCGGCCTATCTCTTTGAATTTGCCGAGACGGATCATGGCACCGAGCATGCTTAAGGTGTACTTGTCGGTGACCTCGATAATGTCGGGCTTTTCGTCGAGCAGGATCTTACGAATGAGGGAATCGCCGGGCATGTACTGCCACGGCAAGATGATGCGGTAGCGTTTATCGAAGATCGGCGAGTAGCGGGCGGGGACGAAGTATATTTTTGCGAATTCGTTTACCTGCTCGATCTCTTCTTTTTCGCCGGGGACTATCAACGTCGTCGGCCGCCGATGTCGGCCGGCCGCGGCCAGCAGATTATTGAACGACGTACTTATACCGCCGGAGGTGCGGTGATAATAGTTTGTAATGTGAACGGTCTTGGGCCGGTAGAGGGTGCTCTCCATCATCTCTTACGCTTCATGTTGTAGTAAATCGACGACATGATGATCGTGATAAGGGGAAGGATAATGCCGTC
>DATHVL010000338.1:0-4522 GCA_035461325.1 Pyrinomonadaceae bacterium | reverse complement strand
CGGGCAGCCCGCGGTCTTGATGCCGAGCGGATTTCGTATGGGCGTGCCGTCAGGTTCGCGGAGGCCGACCGAGCACCCGTCCTTTGAACGCTCGTGGCAGATCAGGCAGTAATCGATCTCGTTAAGGGCGTCGCGCATCGTGCCGCGATCGTCGGTGAGCTTGAAACCGACACGGCGGCGCAGGTCTTCTTCGCGGCCGCGCATCACGTTTTCGATCTCCGGCTCGGGCCGGATGAGCTGAACGAGGTTTTGATAATCGAGCGCGTGAGGTACCTTGAAGGCCTTCCAGCGGCGTTCCTTCTTATAGAATTCGACGGCGGACCACGCCTCGACAATGGCGAGAGCGGCCTTTACCGACAGGAGGTCGCCGCTCACGTCGCCGGCACGCAGGACATAGTCGGCGAAGACCTGGCCGAACGGCTTGTCCTTGAGCTTTTCGTAAGCCCTGCCGATATTTGCGACCGTCTCGCGTACTGAGGAAGTTGGTTCATCGCCCTTTGTGAGTACCTCGTCGGCCTCGATCAGTTTCGCGGCCATCGTGGCGATGCCGAGTTCCTCGTCATAAACGAGCGTGTGGTCGAACGCGTAATTGCGAAGCTCGGTAATCGCCATGTTGAGCGTCGAGCGGTTTAGCTCGGCGGCCTGTTCGGGTTTGTAGGTCTTGACAGCACGGCGCTGGACAAAGAACTTGTATTTCCAAATGGGGTCCTGTTCGAGGATCAGCTTTTCGAGCTCGTCTTTTTCATTCCCGATGCGGAAGAGCCGAGCTACGAAGTCCGAAAGCAGCGGAGCCGCGTCTGTCAGGATCTGCGATTCGACCCGGCGTTCAATGCCGTAACCGTGCGATGCGATGTATTTATCGAGTGCGTCAGCGGTTACAGGCTGTTTTTCGCGCGCCTCGGCATAAAATTTCTCGGCAAGCTCTTTGAGCTTTTCAGCATCATAGAGGTCGGAATATCGAAAACCCGGAATGCCGAGGTCGAAGTCGAACTCGTTCGGGCCGTGGGCCATTTCGGAAAATGCGGTCATATGGACGTCGTTTTCAGTTTTACTGAACTTTACGGCAAACATTAATGATACCACCCGGCGCGAGGGCAAAACAAAGCCGTCGCCGGTGCGCAAAGACGCGGTGCAGGGGGCACGAACGCACTATATGATAGAAAATTCCGTGAAAATCGCCCGAAAATATGGTATAAAGCAGGTTCGCCTGTTTTTTACGGCGCTCAACGGCGCACCCTGGGATCAGTAGCAGTATGGAACAAGATCAGCGGCTGACGCCGTTACCGAATTCGGCAAACTCACCGGTCGCAAATGTCGATCAATATACGGGATATTCGCCTCTCTATGACGAGGTCGTTATTGAAGGGCGCCGAAATATCCGGCAGTACATTAACGTTGTTTACAAGCGGCTCCCCATTATCCTCGCCCTGACATTGATGGCGACGGCGGCTGCGGCATTTTATATGTACCGCCAGCCGACGGTCTATTCGTCGAACATACAGCTGGTAATTGAACCGCGTAAGCCGAAGGTTACATCGAAGGACGCGATCAACATCAACTTTGGCAACGATGTAAATTACTTGAATACCCAGCTTCAGCTCTTAAGCGGCACGGAGTTAAAAAAACGGGTAGTAACAGAGCTTGGGCTTTATCGCGACCCCAATTTGCTTGGGGACAATAGCGGTGGATTATTTTCGATATTCGCCGCTAAGGAAGAGCGACCCGCGCCCGACACACTCGCGGTGGTGTCCGATCCCGGAGCCGCGGCCGGTCCGGTGGTTCTCTCCCCGGAGGAAGAGTCACGAGTTGAAAGGTATGCCAATGTTTTCGGTGTAAGTGTAAATCCGGTTGAACGCACGAACATTGTGAATGTCTCGGTGACGTCTCGGTACAAGGACCTTGCACCCGTAATGGCTAATAAACTCGCTCACGCCTTTCGCGATCAGGACCGTGAGCGCGAAATGCAGGGAGCCCGTCGTGCTGCCGAAGATCTTGCCGCATCGATAGATCAGCTCCAGCAGACGATCGTCGAACAAGAGGCCGAGCTTATCGCCAAGATGCGCGACAGCAATTTGCCGCTGCAGGAAAAGGGACAAGACCTGGCCGCGAGCCGGTTGGGCTCGCTGAGCGATACATGGCTCCGCGCGATGGAATCTCGGCGACAGCTTGAGGGCCGGTACACCGCGGCGATGGCCGCGAGTGCACGGGGCGAGGGGATGAACATCCCGGACCTCTACGAAAATAAGATCTTTCAGGACACGATGCGCCTAAACACGGAGCGTAAAGCAAAGCTCCAGGACGACATCCGCACGATAGATAAACAGATACAGGCCGCAGAGACCGAAAAGGCAGAGCTGCTGGTCCGTTACACGCCTGAGTTTCCTGAAGTTAAGAAGATGGAAGAGCGGATCGCGACGCTGCGAGATCAGCGTGCGAAAACCGAGAGCGAGGTTTCCGGCATCATCGAACAGGACCAGAAAAAGATCGAGCGAGATGCGGTGAGCGGCGCTCTAACGTCGCTGCGCGCACAGCTTGATTCCAAACGCCGCGAGGAGTCTCAGGCACTGGCAGCCTACGAACGCGAATCTTCACTTGCAAATCTGCAGGGACAAGCGCAAACGGAATTGACGACGCTCAAGCGGAAGATAGAATCAAACCGCACTTTGCTGGACACCTATACGGCGCGGCTCAAGGAGCAGGAACTTGCGATCAGCACGGAAGCACCGGACAACATCAAGATCGCGAGTGAAGCATCACCGGCGGGCGTGATCGGGCCAAATCGAGGGCGCAATATCTTTGTGGCCTTTCTTTTGGCGCTAACCGCAGGTGTGGGGCTTGCGTTTCTTCTCGACTATCTTGACGACTCGGTCAAGTCGTCGGAGGATATCGGCCGCCATTTGGGCCTGCCGACGCTTGCTCTTATACCGCATTACTTCGGGTCAGAAAAACGCCGGCTAAAACTGGCCGCGGCCAATGGGAACGGGGGTATCGGGGCATCCACAAGCCTTGTAACGCTCGAAGAGCGCAATTCGCCGATGGCGGAAGCGTATCGCCACTTGCGGACATCGCTGCTCTTTTCGTCAGCGGGCAAGCCGCCACAGTCGATACTGGTAACGTCATCACAGCCGTCGGAGGGTAAGACGACGACGGCGATCAATACGGCGATCACGCTCGCGCAGTCGGATGCCGAGGTGATCATAATAGACTGTGACCTCAGGCGTCCGCGGCTCCACAACCACTTTGACCTTGATAACAATCAGGGCCTGACAAATTATCTTTCGGGCGAACGCAACACGCAGAACCTGATCAAGACCTGCCGCGACCTGCCGCGTCTGAAGGTGATCACGAGCGGGCCGATCCCGCCTAATCCGGCGGAGCTGCTCAGCTCGAACGAGATGCGCAATTTGCTGCAATTCCTTCGCGGCAAGTATAAGCACATCATCATCGACTCGCCTCCGGCGATCTCGTTTACGGATGCCGCGATCCTGGCGACGCAGGTGGACGGAGTGGTGCTGGTCGCGATGGCCGGTAAGAGCTCGCTGCACCTGATGCGGAGATTTAAACTGCGTCTGGCTAATATCGGCGCGCGGATCTACGGCGTGGTGCTCAACGGCATTAAGTCGGGTTCGATGGAGTACGAATATTACGGCACCGGTTACTACGATTACTACAAGTCGGCGGACTCGGATGATTCGACACCCGTTATGGGTGAGGCCGAAGTTTACAAGGACGAACGGTGATCGAGAAATTAGATCGGAAAGGGCGGCGGCTTTAATCTAGGCCGCCGCTTTTTTCATTTCGGATGCGATGAAGCGGCCGAGGGCGTCACGCCATTCGGGCAGGGGCGCCAGTCCGACAGAGGATGCACGTTCACAGGCAAGGCGAGAATTCACGGGCCGGGGCGCGGGCCTCTGCAGGTCGCTGTTCTTTATACGTTCGATCAGGTTCTTATCGAATCCGCCGATCTCACACACGGCATTCGCAAAGCCCAAATACGTCGTTCCCTCGCCTGAATTTGTGATGTGAAAGATGCCGGAGTGTTCCGTGGAGGCAAGTTCGCGGAGGCGGGCAGCGAGATCGACGGCAAAAGTGGGGGTCCCTGTAGCATCCTCGATCGCTTTGATCTTACGGCCGTCGGCTAATAGCCGGTGCATTACGCTGAGAAAATTGGTTCCGCCGGGGCCGTAGATCCAACCGGTGCGAACAATGACCGCATCGGGGTTCGCCTCGGCCACCTGTTGCTCACCCTCGAACTTGGACTTTGCGTAAACGCCCTGGGGTTTGGGCAAATCGTCTTCGGTATAAAACCCGTCCTTTTCGCCGTCGAATACATAATCTGTGGAAATAGTAACAAGTTCTATGCCGGCATCTCGGCAAGCAGCGGCAAGGTTTGCGGGGCCCGTGGAATTTGCCCGGTATGAGGTGTCTATATTCGATTCGGCACCGTCGACGTCGGTGTAAGCGGCGCAGTTGATCACGGCCTGGGGGGTGAGATCTCGGAGTGTTGCTCGTACAGCTTCTT
>DATHVL010000337.1:0-6269 GCA_035461325.1 Pyrinomonadaceae bacterium | reverse complement strand
TACACTCGGGCGATCGCTCGCGGAACGGCTGAGGTCAAACGGGATGTGCTGCATAAGATCCGGAGCCATCGTAGTGAGCGAGCTTCGGAACTGGCGGTTCCGGCGTTGGCAGATCGGGATCCGATGATCAGGGCGACGGCTGCGTCTGCAATCGTCTGGCTTCCGCGTGAGCGAGCCGCTGCGGTATTGATCCCGCTGCTTCGCGATCGGGACGAGTTCGTTCGGAGAGAAGCAGCGTATGCCCTTGGTGTTGCGGGTACTGATCCCGCGATCCCGGAGCTTATGAGAATTCTGCGTTCCGATCGTGATCCGGAGGTGCGTGCGGCGGCGGCCATAGCGTTAGGCGGGATCGGCAGCGCCGGCGAAATTCCGGCCCTCGTGGGGGCATTGAACATGAAACGCTCCGAAGAGAACGAGTTTCTTCGAAGCATGGCCGCGCGTACCATCGGCCAGATCGCTATCTATGCCAGAAGCGGTGAAAGGGTTGAGATCGTGCCGCAAAACTTCCTTCCGGCGAACTACAAGCATGTTCTCGCCGACAAGCCCACGGCCTCGGTCGACCCGACTGTAGTGCGGCTATTGCTGAGAATGCTTCGCGATGAACAGGAGCACATGGACCTTCGGCGGCACGTGGCGTTCGCACTTGGCGCTATCGGCGATGCGTCGCTCGAAGCACCTCTTAGAGCCCTCACTCAGAGTTCCGACCCGTACATGGCGGAGATCGCTCGCGAAGCACTCCAAATGCTGGCGGATCGCACTGCAGGCAATTGATTTCATTGGTATTTCTGAGCTTTTCTGTTTTAATAGTCGTATGCCTGCAGTGCACCCCCAACCCGTTTCCGGTGAGGATATCAGGGCGTTCTATGAGCGCGTCAGGGCTCATACAATGTCGCTGTGCGAACCTCTTGAGACCGAGGATTACATACCTCAGCCGACTGAGGATGTCTCGCCTCCGAAGTGGAATATTGCACACACTACGTGGTTCTTTGAGGAGATGATCCTCAAACCATTCCTGCCTGATTATCAGGTCTTCGACGAATCATTTTCGTACCTTTTCAACAGCTACTACAACACCGTGGGTGAACGCACCGAACGGGGTCGTCGAGGCGAGATCAGCCGTCCAACCGTGCGAGAAGTGATGGCATATCGAAAGCATGTCGATCGGCAGATGCTGAGTCTGCTTGAGGGCGAGATCGCCGACAATTTGCGGGCTCTTGTGATCCTCGGACTCAACCATGAACAGCAGCATCAGGAATTGTTTATTACTGACCTAAAGTTCACTCTCGCGCAAAACCCCTTGTTTCCGGTCTACCGGCCTGATTTCTTCCCCGTCGAGGCCGCGGCCCAAAGCGAAAACGGTTATCTGGAAATGCCTGAGGGCATTTACGAGATCGGGCACGAGGGCACTGAATTTTGTTTCGATAATGAGCTCTCGCGGCACCGTGTTTTTCTTGAGCCCTTCGGGATAAGCCACGCTCTGGTGACAAATCGGGAGTTTCTAGAGTTTGTAACCGACGGCGGGTATCGCGATCATCGCCTTTGGCACGCGGAAGGTTGGGATTGGGTCAATCGCGAATCAGTATCTTCACCGATGTATTGGCACCGGCGTGACTCCGGCTGGCACCATTTTACCCTCGGAGGGCTTCGGCCGCTGCCGCCCGACGCACCTGTCTGCCACGTGTCGTTTTATGAAGCCTCTGCATTTGCGGAGTGGAGCGGGGCCCGGCTTCCGACCGAATTTGAATGGGAGGCGGCGAATTCGCACATCGAATGGGGGCTTCGCTGGGAATGGACGAACTCAGCCTATCTCCCCTACCCCGGCTTTAAAAAACCGGGCGGGGCGGTTGGCGAATACAACGGGAAGTTCATGATCAACCAAATGGTGCTTCGCGGAGCGTCGGTCGTGACGCCGCACGGACATAGCCGGCACACCTACCGCAACTTTTTCCACCCTCACCTCCGGTGGCAGTTTACGGGGATCCGGCTCGCAAAATAGGCATATTAGATAATCTTTTCAAGATGGAATCCTCCACATCAACGGAGCTGACACAGTTTGCGGAAGACGTCTTACACGGCCTTTCGACTGCGCCAAAACATTTGTCATCTCGATATTTTTACGATGATGAGGGCTCGCGTTTGTTCATGGAGATAATGAAGCTGCCGGTGTATTATCCCACACGAGCAGAGACTAAGATCTTTACGGAACAGGCTGAGGGCATTTATAGCTCCTTCAGCCGCGACGGGCAGGAGGGTTTTGACCTGATCGAGTTGGGAGCAGGCGACGGTACGAAAACCGCGATCTTGATCGAACATTTCCTCTCGCAAGGAGCGGACTTCTCTTACTCGCCCATCGATATCTCGCGCGAGGCTAATGACGTCCTCGAAAAGAAGTTTCGCGAACGCTTTGCAAAACTGACGATCGAACCTCACACCGGTGACTATTTTAAGATCCTCGATTCGCTAAAAAACGGTGACGATCGACGAAAAGTTTTGATGTTCCTGGGGTCGAATATCGGCAATTTCCTGCGTGAGAATGCCCTGCAGTTCTTTCGGGACCTCCGCGGTGTGATGAATCGGAATGACCGTCTATTTATCGGGTTCGATATGCAGAAGGATCCGCGGGTTATTGTCGCCGCATACGACGATCCGACGGGAGTTACCGCCGCCTTTAACCTAAATTTGTTGTCCCGAATCAATCGAGAACTAGGAGGGGACTTCGATATCACCAAGTTCTCGCATTACGCACAGTACCGGCCGGTCGAATGTGCCGCCCGCTCGTTCCTCATCAGCCGGGAGAAGCAGACGGTCGAGATCAAGTCATTGGGCCGCTCGTTCGAGTTTGAACAGTGGGAACCGATATTTATGGAGATCTCGCAGAAGTACACACGGGCAATGATCGAAGAGTTTGCGGCCGAAAGCGGCTTTTTGATCGAAAACGAGTTCTTGGATCACGAGAATTTTTACGTCGATTCGCTGTGGCGGCCGGTCTAGCGAATGAACCTCCGAATACTCAACTTCGACATTCTCGGCTCGACCAATACCGAAGCGCTCGACCGGGCACGCTCCGGCGAAGAAGAGGGACTCTGCATCATCGCGCGACAACAGACCGCGGGACGCGGTCGGCAGGGCAGAACCTGGGTATCGGAAAAAGATGCAGGGCTATACCTAAGCCTCTTGCTGCGGCCGAACTTAGAGCCCCGGTTTCTTCCCCTGGTCACTCTAATGGCCGGTGTGGCCGTTCACGACACATTGCAGTCGTTGGGGATCGGGCCCGACATCAAGTGGGTGAATGACGTACATGTGGGGGGCAAAAAGATCAGCGGCATCTTGGCCGAGACGACGGAGACCCGCGACGGTACCGCAGTTGTTTTGGGGATCGGGATCAATATCCGCGCGACGAGTATCCCGCCGGAGATCGCATCGACCGCCACATCAATAGAAATCGTAACGGGAAATGCCGTCGATCGAAGCCAAC
This sequence comes from Pyrinomonadaceae bacterium, assembly GCA_035461325.1. Classification (GTDB taxonomy): domain Bacteria; phylum Acidobacteriota; class Blastocatellia; order Pyrinomonadales; family Pyrinomonadaceae; genus OLB17. The sequence goes on along the minus strand of DATHVL010000337.1, from coordinate 2,794 downwards.
TGATTTCGGCCTTGCTCGAGCACATTTCCCGGTTTTACGAGTTGCTTTGTTCACCGAGAGGGGGGCCGGCGATCATTGATGAGTGGAGCCGACGATCGACCTATTTTAGTGGAAAACACGTGCGTGTCGAGACGACGGGGTCAGTGATAGAGGGCGTAACCGATGGCTTGGAACCGAACGGTGCTTTGCGGGTCCGGCGAGCAGACGGCGCGATCGAGGTGATCGTCGCGGGAGACGTAACGAGCCTGCGGGCAACCCAACGATCAGATTGAATTTTGGTGGGCAACAGTGTAACTTCAAATCAGCTATATGAACGACGATTTTGAACTCGAACCGAACTTTGACCTCGAAGACGAGCTATCCGATCAGATACTGGAATTTGACTCCTTTGAGGACGAACACGAGGAAGTCACGCTTCGCACTGCCATCCTGCAAAAAGAGGATATGACAGCGCTGCTCTGCATCAAGAGTGCCCCGGTGGGGGCGGCGATCTGCCGTGTCGATCCGCGGGAAAGTTTGCCCGCTGTGCAGATCTATGACGACCCTTCGGCAGCTCTCCACTGGTATATCCGCAGTTTACGCTCGAGCCGAAACAACGGCTGGGAACTTGTCTACGACGGACTGCCGTTAAATGGCTGATCTCGCCTTCGCCTACCTACAATTCATCAATGATCCTGGCAGTCGATATCGGAAACTCCACGACCAAGTTCGGCCTTTTCGACGGCGCCCAATTGATCGATAGATTCTCGATCCACACCAAGCCCGATTACGAAGCGGCGGAACTGATGAGCGACCGCCTGCAGTTCTTGGAGACACGGATCGGAAGGGTCAACGCGGTCATGGCCGTTTCGGTCGTACCCTCGCTAAACGAAATTCTCACGGACGCCTGCCTGCGCATTTTCAAAGTATCGCCCGTTTTTGTCGATCACACCTTTGATACCGGAATGAAGATCGGATATGAGACGCCCGAGACACTGGGTGGGGACCGCATCGTCACCGCCGTTGCCGCTGCAAATAAGTACGGATCTCCCTGCGTTGTATGCGGTTTCGGAACGGCTACCACCATCGATGCAGTGGGCCCGGGGCCCGAATTCCTGGGCGGCGCGATCGCACCCGGAATGGGAATTATGGTCGAGGCCCTGCATCTGAAAACCGCTCAACTGCCGGTCATCCGGCTAATGAAACCTGACCACGCGATCGGCAAGACGACGGCTGATGCGATCGCTTCGGGAATTTTCTGGGGTAACCTGGGGCTGGTTGAATCGCTGATCCGGAAGATCAAAACGGAACTGACCGAAGGGGGCTCTGGTCACCAGGCCGTAAGGGTTATCGCCACCGGCGGATTCGCGAGATTGATAGTACCGGAAACCCCGGAGATCGGCGCTCTCGACGAGAATCTAACTCTCGAAGGTTTGCAAATGCTGGGAGCCAAATTAAATTAGCTATTTGGCCGTGTCCAAAAACCTCGGTGCACGGCGAGCTTTGGTCGCCTGTTCGAATGCATATGCGAACTTGATCAATGACGGTTCCGAATAGGCCCTTCCAAAGAACGAGATCCCCAGGGGCAGATCCCTTTCAAATCCCGCAGGCACCGTAATGTTCGGATAGCCCGATACGGCCGCAAGTGCCGAACTGGACACATAACCGCTTCCGCAGTCGCCATTGACGGTGTCGATCATCCAGGTCGGCGCGTTTGAAGGAGCGACAAGGGCATCGAGTTTGTTGGCATCCATCACTGCGTCTATCCCCTCAGTTCTAGTCAGGAGCCGAGCTTTCTTTACTGCCTCAAGATATTCGGGTTCAGTTAATGGGCCTTTCTTTGCGGCCTGTTCAAATATCTCCTGCTTGAAGTACGGCATCTCGCGGGCGGCATTGTCTTCGTTGAACCTGATCAGGTCGGCGAGCGTCTTGTGGTCGCCGCCCCGCTCCGCTAGATATTTTTCGAGATCGGCCTTGAACTCGTAAAGGAGGATCTGAAACTCGGCGTCGCCGAACTTCCCGATAGAATCGATCTTCACGTCAACCAACGTTGCCCCGGCGCCCTTGATCGCCTCAAGTGCGGCATTCATTACCCGATCGACCTCATCGCGGCGGCCCCAATAATTGCGAACGACACCGATCCGGGCTCCTTTCAGGCCCTCGGGCCGGAGAAACGATTCGTAGTCGGTGCGGATCTTGTCACGGTTTTCCGCAGTCGCGGCGTCCCGGGGATCTGCGGCTGTCAATGCCGACAGAAGTATCGCCGCATCGGCGACCGTTCTGGTCATCGGGCCTGCCGTGTCCTGCGAATGAGCGATCGGAATGATCCCGCTCCGGGAGATCAAACCGACGGTCGGCTTGAGGCCGACGATCCCGCAGATCGACGCGGGGCAAACTATAGAGCCGTCAGTCTCGGTGCCGAAGGCTGCCGCAGCAAGGTTCGCGGAAACGGCGGCCCCTGAACCCGAGGACGATCCGCAAGGGTTTCGGTCGAGGATGTAAGGGTTGCGGGTCTGTCCGCCGCGTCCCGACCAGCCGCTGATGGAATTCGACGAGCGGAAATTTGCCCACTGGCTGAGGTTGGTCTTCGCCAGGATGACCGCACCGGCCGCACGCAGCCGTTCCACCAGAAAGGCATCGCGCACCGGTACCGGTGCATCGACGAGGGCGAGGCTGCCCGCGGTCGTCTTCATCTTGTCAGCCGTGTCGATGTTGTCCTTGAGAACGACGGGGATGCCGTGAAGCGGTCCGCGAACCTTACCGTCCTTACGTTCGGCGTCGAGGCGATCGGCGATCTCTTCAGCCTCCGGATTCC
>DATHVL010000336.1:0-4037 GCA_035461325.1 Pyrinomonadaceae bacterium | reverse complement strand
ACCAGCTTCTGAACTTCTTCGGGCAATTTAAGTAGCCGAAGCGTCGTTGCGATCAATGTCCGTTCCTTCCCAACTCGCTCGGAAAGCTGCTCTTGTGTAAAGCCGAATTGATCGAGCAGCTTCCGATAGGCTTGAGCTTCTTCGATCGGGTTCAACTCTTCGCGCTGGATATTCTCGATGAGGGCGATCTCTAGGATCTTCTCGTCCGTGACCTCGTTTATGATCACCGGCACTTTGTGCAGGCCCGCCCTTTGCGCCGCGCGCCATCGCCGCTCGCCGGCAATTATTTGATACCGCAAGCCGACCGACCTTACAAGTATCGGCTGTATGATCCCGTTAGCCGTGATCGAAGCTGCGAGTTCATCGAGTGCCTTGTCGTCAAAGCGTGTCCGGGGCTGTAGAGGATTAGCCGAAATGCGCGAGATATCCATTTCCATCGCCCGGACGCGCTTTCCTTCCGATTCCGGCGGTTGCCCTTCGCCCTGCGACTGCGGGTCTTCACCTAACAACGCACTCAGCCCGCGCCCCAACGGTTTTCTAGCCATGTGACAGTATCTCCTTTGTTAACTGAAAATAGCTCTCGGCCCCTTTCGACTTCGGGTCATAGAGCAAGATCGGCTTTCCGAAGCTCGGAGCTTCCGCCAATCGTACATTTCGAGGAATAACAGTCGTAAGAACTTGCGGGCCATAGAAGTCTCGAAGGTCCTTCGCCACCGCTGACGATAAGTTGGTTCGCTCGTCGTACATAGTAAGCAGCAACCCCTCGATCTTCAGGTTCGGGTTCAGTTCGCGTTTTAACCGCGTCAGCGTTTCGAAGAGTTCAGTGACCCCCTCTAGCGCAAAATACTCGGTTTGTATCGGTACTAAGATAGAATCGGCCGCGGTTAAACCGTTTACGGTCAAGATTCCCAACGAAGGCGGACAATCGATCACGACATAGTGAAAAAATTCGCGGATGGACTCCAATAAGCCTCGAAGCACTTTCGCCCGGCCTTCGTCGTCGGCCAATTCTATTTCGATGCCGGCGAGATTTTTATGCGAAGGGAGCACCCAAAGCTGATCGATCTCGGTCGGCAGCACCGATTCCCGGACCGAATTCCCCGATATCATCGCTTCATACAGCGATTTTCGCCCGGGAGCCTTTTCTATGCCTGCGCCCGAGGTGGCATTGCCTTGTGGATCGGCATCGACGAGCAAAACTTTTTTGCCAGCAAGAGCCAATCCCGCTGCCAGGTTGATCGCGGTGGTTGTTTTGCCAACTCCGCCCTTTTGATTCGCGATCGCGATGATCTTTCCCATTTATGGCCGATATTCCGACGGTTTGCCGGTTATAAGAATGAGTTTAGGCTAAATTTGCTTGAATTGGTATTTGCTGAGCTAAATTGTGGAACGTTCCACAAAGAGCCGGAGTAATTATGTGGAACGTTCCACACTAGCGGTTTATCCCGTTGCCCTGTGACGCGGTCAGATGTACCAATACCGTTGAAACCGCTGTCGGCGTCAGGCCCGCTACCGAACGAACCTGTGCGAAATTCTGAGGCCGGGCACGCTCAAGCCGCTCTATCATCTCGTTAGATAAGCCACTGATATTGCTAAAGTTAAAGGCTTCGGGCACCTTCAGGGCGTCATGATGATTGGTTCGCTCTGTCGCCGCAGCCTGCTTATCGATATATCCGGCGTATAGCGAATCGGCCAAGGCCGTACCAAGATCGTTCTCACTCAGATCGTCTCGAATCTCCGCCGGCAGCAATCGACTAACCAGGTCGGGACTGACGCCTTGGCGCATGGCAAGCTGCGAAAGAGTGAAGGCATCGCCCAGATCTGCCTCCAAAAGCTGGTTAACCCCCGCATATTCAACAGATGACCGTTTGAACCGAGTACTGTCAAGAGCGTTTCGGAGCCGTGCGAGCCGATCCCGTTTTTGATTGAACCGTTCCCAATCTGTTTCGCCGACCAATCCCGCTTCCCGCCCTTTTGGCGAAAGCCTTTGGTCGGCGTTGTCATGCCTCAGCTTCAACCTCGCCTCGGCCCTTGACGTGAACAGCCGGTATGGCTCATCGACTCCGTGACGGATCAGGTCATCAGCGAGCACGCCTATATACGCTTCATCTCGTTGTAAAATAAAGGGTTTACGGCTATTCACATAAAATGCGGCGTTGATCCCGGCGAGCAGCCCTTGGCATGCTGCCTCTTCGTAACCGGTGGTGCCGTTGATCTGGCCCGCGAGGAACAACCCGCTCATCCGGGTCGATTCCATCGTCGGTCTCAGCTCGCGCGGATCGACAAAATCGTACTCAATAGCGTATCCGGGCCTGATGATCTGCACGTTTTCAAACCCGGGGATCATCCTCAGCAACTCGAGTTGCAGCGCTGACGGCAGCGAGGTCGAGAATCCGTTTAAGTAAACCTCGTTCGTATTGTGGCCCTCGGGCTCGAGAAAGAGCTGATGCCGGTCCTTTTCGGCAAATTTGACGACCTTGTCCTCTATCGATGGGCAATATCGCGGACCGATGCCGGTGATCTTTCCCGAATACAACGGTGACTGGTGCAGGTTCCCGCGGATCGCCTCATGTACTTTGTTGCTTGTGTAGCCGATATAGCACCGGATCTGCGGCTGCTCGATCCGCTCGGTCGCAAACGAAAACGGAACCGGCTTCTCGTCCGGCGGTTGCGGTTCGAAGGCGTCCCAATCTATCGTCCTCCCGTCCAGCCGGGGCGGTGTTCCGGTTTTTAGCCGGCCGACGGGAAATCCGTGGTTCTTCAGTGCCTCGGCAAGTGCGATCGAGGCAGGCTCGCCCGCACGTCCCGCCGAAAACGTCTCCCGACCGGTATGAATGGTCCCGTTAAGGAACGTCCCCGTGGCGACAACAACGGACTTCGCACCGAATCGACGCGTATCGCGCATCTCGACGCCGATAACCTTATTGCTCTCAACAATTAAGTCGATAACCTCGCCTTGCCGCAGATGCAGATTAGGGGTTGCCTCCAGCACGCGCCGCATCTCTGTGCGATAGAGGCTGCGGTCGGCCTGTGCCCGCGGCGACTGCACCGCCGGCCCCCGCGAGCGGTTGAGCAAACGAAACTGAATTCCAGTTCGGTCGATGACGCGGCCCATTATGCCGCCGAGCGCGTCGATCTCTCTCACTACATGGCCCTTCGCAATTCCCCCCACCGCGGGATTGCACGACATTTGCCCGATAAGGTCCAGATTGAGCGTAACGAGCGCCGTCTGAGCGCCGAGGCGCGCGGCGGCCGACGCGGCCTCACAGCCGGCATGACCCGCACCTATCACGATCACATCAAATCTTTCGTCGAACATCTTTTCTCAGAGCCAAAAAATAGCGGGCCGTCCCGCTACTAATGTAAACCTTAGATTGTAATTCAATCACGGGTGTTTGCCAATGAAAATCCGTTCAGTTCCACATCCCGCGGAGCGCCGTGTCGGCGATCGAATGGTACCGTGCGAGCTTCACGCGGTCCGAATTCTTATAGGTGATCAGCGGCATCAGCCCGGTGTCCATCAGCTTTTGCATTGCGTTGTCGGTCAACAGAACCTCCGAGCACGGCTTATAGATCGTCTCGGTCCCCGACTTGTAAACATGGACCGGCAGACCCTCGATGTCCTGCTTTAGACGATTACCCATCTCCCAACCGTACTCAGCAAAGCTCTCGGCCAACAACTGCCCGACTGCAAAGCACGGATTGCTCCAAACATAGCTGTCATGACCTGCGTGGGTGTCGAACTCCTCAAACGCAAAGCTCTCGAGCGGCTCGGTGTCCATTCCGTAGGGGAGCCGAGCCATAACCCGGGGTATCGCCATCCCCAGATAGACCGACTCGGTTTGGTCCCGAAGAGCGGCCCAAAGCTTTCCTTCATCAGACTGGTCGCCGAGCTTCCAGGCGCTCGGATCGGGGCTTTCATTTAACGAATGCACGCCAAAAACATCCGGCCGCATATGCGAAATGAACGGAGCGTTCGCAGCCGCGGCGATCTTCGAGATGCGGATCAGCGCGGCGACGTCATCAATATTCGGCTC
>DATHVL010000335.1:0-3861 GCA_035461325.1 Pyrinomonadaceae bacterium | reverse complement strand
TCTTTAGATCGCTTATTTAAGAACCTCACCGGTCTTTACGGACCAAAGGACCAGATCAAGCTCGTCAAAGTCGATACCGATACGCTCTGCAAAACCCTTTAACTGCCCCTCAACTTTCAAATAACGGTCCCTTGTAGAAGGTGGTTTGGGATCGCCGATCACCCCAAGCTCGTAGAGGCAGTTCAGCACATGTTTGTCTAGAATCGCGTAGCCCTTGAGCCCGATGTTGCGAAGAAAATGGCTAGCTTCTTTATAGCCAAGGCCCTTTACACCTCGTTCCCGGGCCAGCCAATCACGAAGAGCCAACGGGTCGTCGAACTGACTGATGTGGTTACGCAGCCGCATCCCGCAGAGTTCACTCAGATAATCGCGCGAAGCGACGATATACCGTGAACGGGCATTCGGATAGCGATGAACGCCGGTCAATGCCGCGGCGAGTTCTGCCTGCGAACCGGCTTCGAGCAAGTCATCTACGGCCTCGATCGACCGCAGGCCCATTCTTGCTGAGCAGCCGCCCGTAAAGAAGCAAAAGACCATCTCGCGCCAAAGATCTCGATCGGAACCATGCCGCCAAATACTTTCGAATTCAAACAACCTCCGGCGGATCTCATCGCGCCGGGCCGCGTGAGCCGCTCTAATTACGTCGACAGTGATGGGTTCTGTGGTACGTTTCGTCACGCGGCGGGGTATCCCTGATATTATTCCCGACCGTGGATAATGTCAATATTTTCGCAACTTGCGGGGAAGGCTGGGCGTATTGAAAGTATAAGTGTAATATATGGCACTTATAAGGGATGGTTGGGATTAAGTGGGCGGCGGAGAATGGAAAAAGCGCATCTCAAAAACGTCACCCTTTGGGAATTTTCCCAAAATGTTGAACAAACGAGGCGCGGTTTGCTATACTGAGAAATGTCGCTTCTATCTCAGGAAGCGGCGATTCTCACCCGTAAGGCAGACAAATACGAAGTAACTAATGAAAATTTCCAGAATTTCCACCGTACTTTGGCTGAATGTGGCTGTGCTGACCCTAGGGATCGGCATGGTGACGGCCCAGTCTACTTCCACAGCACGTCCCCTGCTTCAGGATATTAGAGTTTTCAAGGACGAACCGGTACCGGCAGCGACGCCGGGCGTCCGACGGACCGCCAGTTCGTCGCCGGTGATGCGTGATGACGTAAGCCCGGCGGTACTTTCCGCGAACGGGGTAAAGACCTCTATCCCGCTGTTGGCTGAGACCAACATTCCCGGCTATTCGGGAGTGATCGTCGAATCGCTTGAAGGAAACATCGTCGTCGAAAAAGATTCGCATCTGCCCTATAACCCCGCCTCGAACGTAAAGATCGCAACAACATATGCTGTATTAAAGGCCTTTGGCCCGGACCATCGGTTCCCGACGAACGTGTGGACCGACGGAGCGTTCGAGAAAGAGACTGCGACGCTGCACGGCAATCTTTACATTACCGGCAGGGACCCGGTCTTCTCGTATGAAGACGCTATACGTATTGCGAACGAGCTGAACCGGATGGGCATTCGTACGATCAAGGGTGACCTTGTCGTAACCGACAACTTTACGATCAATTATCAGGCGTCGTCGTCGAGATCGGCACAGCTGTTGTTCACCACGCTGGATGCTTCGAAGCGAGCGGCAGCAGCGACGCGGGCATGGGGCACGTACCGCCGATATTCGGTGAACTCCAAGACACTGAACGAGATCCCGAACGTGAGCTTTACGGGATCGGTTTACACACAGCCGATGCCGACCAATGTCAACATGCTGTTTTCGCATGAGTCGGCGCCGATGAAAGACATCATCAAGGCGATGATGGCATATTCGAACAATACGCTATCTGAACTGCTGGGCGACCTGGTCGGGGGGCCTTACGGGATCGCGCGGACGGTGCATTCGGGGGCGAGTGTTCCGCCCATAGAATTTAATATTCAGACGGCCAGCGGTTTGGGGATCAATCGGGTCACGCCGCGAGCAATGCTGAAAGTCGTCCGTGAACTGAGGTCGGACCTTGAGCGTTGGAAGATGACGCTGGCGGATGTAATGCCGGTCGCGGGTATGGATAACGGCACGCTCGAAGGACGCTTTGCGAGTGATTACTCACGGGGCAGCGTTGTCGGCAAGACCGGGACACTGATCAGAACCGATGCCGGTGCCAGTGCACTGAGCGGCGAAATGAACACGCGAAGCGGAAGGTTCCTATTCGTGATCTTCAATCAACGGGGCAACGTACCGGGATTTAGGAGCTTTCAGAACAATTACATCTCGCTTATACAGGGACAGTTCGGCGGGCCGGCCTCGCTCGGCTACGCACCTGTCGCGCTGGAAGCAAGGCTTGCGCGAACGAAGGTGACGTTTCCGGAATCACGGGCGAGAACGGCCAGCGAATAGCATCGAGTAAAAATTAACAGATCAAGGGAGTGCCAAACGGTGCTCCCTTTTTCATGCTCGCTTGTTCGCAACGCCGCGATGATGCAAACTTTTACGGTCAGAAGCGTCGCCCGATGAATGAGCTAGACAAACAGCCCCCGCCGGAAGCCGAAGAGCCGGAAGAGCTTGCGGATCCCATGAATGAGGCAGAGGCCGCGGTTCCCGCACAGCGGAGCGTCGCGCGCTCGGCCGGTGTAGTTTCGATCGCGGTGATGTTTTCGCGGGTACTGGGTCTCGTCCGGGAGACGGTTTTCGCGAGGTTTTTTGGTGCCGGATTTGTTTACGACGCGTTCGTCGTTGCATTTAAGGTGCCGAATATCCTTCGGGACCTATTTGCCGAGGGGGCGTTGTCGGCGGCCTTCGTCAAGGTCTTTACCGACTATCAGATCAAGAAAAATGAGATGGAGGCGTGGCGGCTGGCCTCGCTGATCTTTAACCTGCTCGCAGTTGTGATGAGCATCATCACGGTCATCGGCGTGCTTGCTGCCCCGGTGATCGTGCCCATTTTGGCGTGGGAGTTCCCGCCGGAAAAGGCGGCGCTGGCGGTGACCCTCACGCAGATAATGTTCCCGTTCATTTTGCTGGTCGCGCTCGCGGCCCTGGCGATGGGCGTGCTCAACACGAAGGGGAAATTCGGCATTCCGGCGTCGGCATCGACGGCCTTTAACATCGCGTCGATCATATTTGGTTTGGCGTTCGCATATTGGCTGAGCGGGGGCGACTGGGAGATCTCGGCGGACAAAACCGCGATCGCGAGCGATGCCGCGCAATGGGCGATAATCGGGATGGCGATCGGGACGCTGATCGGCGGAGCGGCGCAGCTGTTGATACAAGTACCGTCGCTGCTCAAAGTGGGCTTTCGATTTTCGCCGGTGCTGAGCTTTACGGACCCGGGTGTGCGGCGGATCATGCGGCTGATGGGGCCGGCAATAATCGGCACGTCGGCGGTGCAGGTGAAAGTGCTGGTCGATATCTTTGTGGTATCGGGGATAGAGGCGGGGCAATCGTGGCTGAGCTATTCGTTCAGGCTAATGCAGTTTCCGATCGGGGTATTTGGCGTGGCGATCGGCACGGCGGCGATACCGGCGCTTTCGCGGCTGGCGTCGGAGAACAACATTGCGAAATTTCGCGACACGCTTTCGGACGCGATGAAATTGGTCTTTTTGTTGACCGTGCCGGCGGCATGCGGGCTGATCGTTCTGGGCGAGCCTATAATCGCCTTGATATATCAGGGCGGGCGGTTTACGGCGTTCGATACACAGATGACGTCGTGGTCGTTGGCGGGGTACTCGATGGGGCTCGCGGGGTACGCGGCGATAAAGGTGCTGTCGCCGTCATTTTATGCACTGGACGACGCAAAGACTCCGATGTATGTGAGCATCGGATCGGTGCTGGTGCATGCACCGACGAGCTTCGGGATGATG
>DATHVL010000334.1:0-6208 GCA_035461325.1 Pyrinomonadaceae bacterium | reverse complement strand
AGATAGCGTCTTCCACATCTCCGGTCTACGGTGATGAACCGCCGGCGGCCGCGGGCGATTCGGCCTCGATCCGCGAAAACCGCGTTTCGACGGCCAGCTCCTCGATCCCCTCCGGTGAAATGTTGTACATCACGTAATTGAGGTCGCCGTTGTCGATGAACAGCTCCGTACGCCAGCCCCAGTCCGGATGGTCGGGAACGGCGTATGAACCACTCACCGAGATAACGGCGTTCGGGCTTACAGAGCCCTCACAGATCATTAAAACGTTGGCCGAATGCCACGAATCGGTCCATACGGCGCGGATCGCCGTGGAGCCGGCGTCGCCGTTGAGAAGCATCACGCCCTCCTGCGGCTTACCTTCGTAACTCCATGTATAAACGATCTCCAGGCACTGCCCGCCGGCCAGGGGACGGATCGTCGCTTGCGACGGCGACTCCAGAAGCGGAACGGGCATCCACGGCAGGTGAAGACGATTGGTGCCTTGCCAAGTGCCGGCAAGGTCGAGGAAACGTTTTTCGATGGCCATATATATGTAAATACCGGCAGAGCTTCGCTCAACAGACAAATACGATCAACCCTGCTGTGGAATGACGGCAGATTATCACGGAACGGGAACGCTGTAAATAAAATTTCGAATGCGGCGATAGGGGGTTTTGAGCTGCGGTGAGGCGGCCGGCTTTGGTTATCGGCAGAAATGCCGGCCCGCAGCTCAAAACATTTGGGCGGAATCGATCAGCTTGCCATACGGGCAGCGGCAGCCACCTTGGGCCGAGAACCTAGTCGATCGATGAGATAAGATGCCGCGCGGCGGGAAAGCTCGTTGACCCGGCAATTCATCAGTTGGGAGCATTCGGCCTCGACATCGACGCCACGTTCACGGGCGAGGGCTCGGATCATCCCGAGCTGCCGGGGCGTTACCAATTCAGAGATAGAACGCCCGATGGGATCTGCGGGCCGGTCGGAGGTGTCCAATGGTGTCCCATCGATAGTTTCCAACTCGCGTTTATAAAGATCGCGAGCGATGCCAAACTTTACAGCCGCACGCTTTAGGGCATCGTGCTCAGCTTTCTTTATGCCAACTTCGGTACGGTTTGAGCCGGTGCCGATGCCTTCGCGTGTAACGCCGTCAATGGTGATCGCCACAGTGACAACGGAGTGGTCGCCGATGGAGCGGATGTCCTTAATAGTATGTGCCCAGTTCGGTGCAGTACTGTCGAGGATGTCGGCGACGGTGTGCCACTCTACATAATCGACGGTCCTTGGATTCCCACTGCTGTCACGAATGCCTTCGCGCTTGCGAAGCAGGCCGGGATCGACCGTCTTGCGAAGTTCGCGGAGCGTGCCGGAAAAATCCAGCACGTTGGCATTTTGCTCTGGATTCGCGTTGTCAATAAGAAGCTCTTGGGTATCTTTGGCTGCTGCGGTCTTTTTCATATCGTTCCTCCTTCGTCGGCTGAAAGTGTGCCATCTATGAAACAGCGTACCATAACAAATTATTTGTTGCAAGGGTGAAACGAAGTGTTGCAATTAAAAAAACGATATGTTATGTTTTATCCATGAAATGCGAAGTGCACCTATGACACTAGCGAAACAGGAGGCTAAAACAGTCTATGCAGCTAAAAAACGACAACTACATCAACACAGTGGAACTCGGCCGTGCGATCAAACGCCGGCGTGAGGAATTAGGCCTAAGCCTGCGCGACGTTGCCGACAAGACAAATGTCTCGGCGTCCACGCTTTCGCGCATTGAGAATGGAACAGGGAAGCCGGATGCCGATAATATCGCGCGACTGACCAACTGGCTCGAGATGCCTATCGACCGCGTGATGAAAAAGGCCTCGTCCACTGAGGTGGAGCCGGTGATCTATTTTCCGCACGAGGCAACGCCGGAGATCGTCGAGGCGCATCTGCGAGCGGACAAGAATCTGACGCCGGAAACCGCTAATGCGCTCTCGGAACTGTTCCGCGTCGCATACAAACAATTCAGCAAACCCGGCGAAAAATAGGCCGTTTTACGCGTGATCAATTGGAGGGGACCATTATGGAGCGAGTGCTCACACTTGAAACCGGTGCAGAATCAGCCGAAACAGGCAGCCTGCAGGTCGTTGACACGACGATAGTACTTTTCTTTCTGGCGGTGCTTTTAGGGAGCTCATTTCCCGCGAGTGCCGTGGACGCGGGCCTTTCGTTCACCACTCTGGCGGCGTTCATTGTTTTGCCTTTCTTTATGACCGGCGATGACGCGAGGCCTGCATTCGGGGTTTGGATGCTTGGGAGAGTGTTTATCGCAGTATTTGGAATGCTGACGGGTGCACTCTTCTACTCGGCTCTGGGAACTGCGTTACCCGAGGCCTTTCGATACGTCCCGATGTCGCTGCTCCTGGTCGCTGCAACCGCGAGCGCGATAGTCCAATTTTATGTTATAATTAGGGTTCGTTTGGCGAGTTAAGGCAAAAGGCGTCGAACGTTAAACAAAAGACCGCGTTAGGCTTCGGGGCCCGACGCGGTTTTTTTACGCCACTGCGATGCTTTCCCGATCGAGTGCCTGATGGAGGGCTTTGAGTTCATCCAAAAGCGACAGATACTGGCCGGGGGTAAGGGCTTGAGCTCCATCGCAAAGGGCATCTTCAGGACAAGGGTGCATCTCGATCAGTAAGCCGTCGGAACCGACCGCGACCGCAGCGCGAGCGAGGGGGGCGACCATATAATTATGTCCGGCAGCGTGTGATGGGTCGACGATCACGGGCAGGTGGGATTTTCGCCGCAACGCCGGCACGATCGAGATGTCCAATGTATTGCGGGCATGATCGGCAAATGTTCTGATTCCGCGTTCGCACAGGATCACGTTCTCATTGCCCTCGGCCATTATGTATTCCGCGGACAACAGGAACTCGTCGAGCGTAGCCGATAGGCCCCGCTTGAGCAGGATGGGTATCCGTGCCCTGCCGGCCGCACGAAGCAGCGCGAAGTTCTGCATATTGCGAGCACCGATCTGGATACAGTCGCCGTATTCCCGGACGAGATCGATCCCGCGTTCGTCCATCGCCTCGGTGACGATGCTGAGACCGAATTCTTTTCTAACCCCTGCGAGAAGTTTTAGACCGTCCTCACCGAGGCCTTGAAACGCATAAGGCGATGTCCGCGGTTTGTATGCTCCCCCGCGAAAAAGCTTCACGCCACTGGCAGCGACCGTTTGCGCGGCGGCAAAGACCTGCTCTTCACTTTCAACCGCACAAGGGCCGGCGATGATCGTAAGGCTTCCGTCGCCTATGGCGGTATCGCCGATCGTGACGGTCGTCCGTTCGGTAGATCGAGCATTTGATGAGAGCTTGTAGGGCTTCGTTACCCTTATCGCCTCGGCGACGCCGGGCAGATTCTCAAAAAGAGCGGGGTCAATGGATCCTCGATTTCCCGTGACGGCGACGGCCGTACGGCTTTCGCCGGGCAGAGGGTGGGCGGACCAGCCCATTTTCTCGATGGTCTCGACGACCCGAGCGATGTCGCTCTCGGCTGCGTCGGATGTCATTACGATCAACATATCAGGGTCGCTGTTTGTGATGCAGAACTTTAACTTTAGAGTTCAGGGCGCTGTTTTGCAACCGCGAAAGCATGCACCGGTACTGCCGGACTACATCCTCTCGGGCACGCTGATACCCATTGTGGCTAAAGCCGCGGTAAGGGAACGCCGCGCGGCATCGGCGACCGAAATCAGGACGGCACGCTTGGCCGGGTCGGGCTCGGGCAGGATCTTGTGGTGGTGATAGAAGAGATTGAATGCCTTTGCCAGGTTGAAGGTGTACTTCGCCAGGATCGCCGGCTCATTCGCCGCGGAAGCCTGCCGGACCGTCTCCTCGAGCCGGGAAGCGAGCATGAGCATCGACCAGATATCATCGCCGCCCTCGCCTTCGAATACGGCCGCAGCCGCTTCGGCGTCTTGAAGGGGAGCCTTTACAGCGTCTAGTGACTCGCCTCGATCGGAGAGCTTGCGGAATATCGAATTGGCCCGGACCGCCGAGTATTGGCAAAAACAGCCCGTCTCGCCTTCAAATGAAAGAGCCTCTTTGAAATCAAAGACAATGACGGTAGTTCGCGTGAATTTGAGTAGAAAATAGCGAAGTGCACCGACTGCTATTCTGTTCGCGATGTCGCGTTTCTCATCGTCGGCGAGGTCAGGGTGCCGCGATTCGACCTCCAGAAGGGCGTTCGCCTCTAAGCGGTCAAGCAGGTCGTCGGCTTTTACGCCAAGCCCTTTGCGGCCGCTCATCTCGATAAAGGGGCGTTTCCTGTCTTCTTCCGATAGCTCAAATCCGAGCTCCTCGGCGGCCGCCGGCGACAGGGCGACCATCTCGTATGAGAGGTGAACACTCGCACTCTCGCCACGTTCAGGGTCGATGGCGGCAACTCCCTTTCGGACGATCTCCTGCGGATAGGACTGCCGCGTGTCGATAACGTTATAGACCGCCTCGCCGTTCCCGAATTCGGGGGCGTCCTCGGCTTGGTCCTTATCGGCGGTAGTGATCCATACCACCCGGCCGTCGGCATATTTATGAAACGGGCGATAGAGGAAATCCATCCCGAGGATACCGAGTTTCCACATCTGGTAGGCGATGTCTTTACCGGTATAGGTGACGGTTCCGTTGGAACGCACGAGGATCTTGTCGGATTCGTGTTCGTCGGTACCGCTGTGCTCCTCGAAAGGCATCACCCAGCAGCCGGCATTCTTGCCTTCGCTTTCAAAGTGAATCACCCCGAGCTCTTTCATTCGCTCAAAGGCGCGGTCCCAGAAGTGTAAGTGCAGGATCTCAGATTCGCGGGGGAGCAGGTCATATCGGATGCCGAAGCGTTCCATCGTTGCGAGGATGCACTCGACATTGCGCGTTGCGACGTAATCGGCGAGTTCTGCGGTTTCATTGCCGCCTTCTTCTATAAGGTGCAGGACCTCGGCACGTTTTTGCTTTAGCTCTTCGTTCTCCTGGTACTCCTTTCCGACGCGGGTATAAAGGTCCCAGCAATAGTAATCGAAGGTATGCCCGGCAGTGGCAAGTTCTTTATCAAGAGCCTTTATAGCTTCCAGATTCATGTTCTCAATGAACATAAATCCGACGACGACATCGGCGACCTGAACGCCCGTGTTGTCGATATAATTTTGGATCTCGACCCGTTTGCCGGTGGCCTTTAGGATCCGGACAAAGGTGTCGCCGATAACGGAGTTGCGAACGTGGCCGATGTGGGCCGCCTTATTTGGGTTGACGGATGTGTGCTCGACGCAGACCTTTGGGCTCGCCGCATTCTGAGGTTTGTTCCCGGGAAGCGGTTCAGCGGTCAGGTTCTCGGATAAGAACTTTACACGATCGTAGAAGATGTTCAGATAACCGGGGCCGGCGATCTCGACGCGGTCGACGAAATCGAACGATTCCAACTCGGCCTTTATATCTTCGGCGATGGCGCGCGGGTTCTGCTTCTCACCGGTCGACCGCTTGATGAGCTTTGCAAGCTCGAATGCGACGGGGAATGCGAGGTCGCCAAGCTCAGTCTTTGGCGGCACCTCCGCAGCGATCTGGTCGAGTTCGGTGCTGAATTTTCGTGCAGCGATCTCGCGAACGCGGTCGCGGAGAATCGATTGATATTCGGAAATTGTCATTTCTGTTTCGTGCCGCAGAGGCCGCGGGGCGAAACAGAAATTATACGGGTTAGCCAAACCCATTAGCAAAAGCCTTTATCGGATGGAAACCGTCAGACGATAAGTAGCGGCTCTGCCCAGATTATCAACACAGACGGATTGGTCGCCCGATACCTCGATGTCATAGCTGTACGCGGTTTCGCCGCTTTCGAAAATGCTGACCCTGCCTGTGTTAGAGCTGACGGTTGCCGTGAGCAGTTGGCCGCGGCGCGCGCCGGCAACGTAACAGATGCGGCCACCCTCGGCGACCCTGCCCGCGACCGTGGCGGATGTACGGCCTTTAGCAAAGCGAATTCGAATCTCGGCAAAGGTGCTCAGCGACGCGGCCGCGATAAGTACCGCTGCAGCAATTGTTCGTGTGAAGTTGGTATTCATTTAAATATCGGCTCCCAAAACAAACGCGTAAATCGCCCGCGAAATTTGTCTCACAACTTTCTCTAAGTTGATGAAAAGGCTAAAATTGCACCAATGCGTACGCTTTATTTCGACTGTTTCGCCGGTGCAAGCGGCAATATGATACTCGGTGCT
>DATHVL010000333.1:0-5280 GCA_035461325.1 Pyrinomonadaceae bacterium | reverse complement strand
CGCCGGAGCGATCGTCAGAATGGCCGAAGAGAGTGGGGCGTTTGAGGGCACCGGCCCACTTTCATCTGAAAGCATTTATGCCCGGGCCGAGGCCGGGGATCCGGCCGCAACGGGAATATTTGAAACTGTCGGCCGGTATTTGGGGATCGCTCTAGGGGGCTTGGTCAACGCACTGAATCCGGATGCGATCGTCTTGGGCGGCGGGGTTGCGAACGGATGGGACCTATTCTATTCGTCACTCCGCCGCGAACTTGAATATAGGGCGTTCCAAAGGCCGTTCGAACGTGTTAAACTTCTGCGGTCTGATCTCGGCGACGATGCCGGGCTTTACGGTGCCGCCCGTGTCGCGTCGCTGGGCAGTTGAGCACCCACCGCCGAATATCTTAAAACTTAAAACGCACGATCAATTATTATGGATGTTTACCATAAAGTTTTGACCAAATTATTCGAGATCACCGGTGGTAAGGACTCGATGGATGTCGATCTCGCGGAGTTGCTAAAAAAAGAAGGCTTCTACCCGAGCATCGACAGCATACGCGACTATCTTCTTTCAGAGAGTTGGATAGCGGCGACCCCGCGGACAAATGTCATTCGGATCACGCACTGGGGCGTTGCCGAGGCGAAAAAGGCCCTCACTAATAGCCCCAATACGGACAAGATACTTGAAAAGGACGCGAACCGCCTGGCATCTGCGGCTCGCGAGTTCCTGGTAATGGCGGAGGAGTTCGCATCCGGCCCCACGGAAAAGAAATTCAAGCCGATGAACGATCACCTCACGGACCTCACCTCAGTTATGCAGCGCATCAAGGGGAATTTGTAAGAAGATAGCTTGCATAACCGGCAGCGTAGTTGTTAAACTAAGAGTTTGCTACGATGCGTGATGCGTATCCAGTGGGTCTCGTGCCCACTGTTTTATTTTGGGACGGTTATTTCTGAATGGAGAGGGAGCAGATCGAGGCCCGTATCAGGGCGATCTCACAGAGTGCGGCTGATGCCAAGGGGCTTGAATTCGTTCACAGCGAAGTGGCCGGAACGAAGCGGAACGCGGTAGTCCGTGTCTTTGTCGACAAGCCCGGCGGTGTGACACTCGACGATTGCGGCGAACTGTCCCGCGATATAGAAGGGGTTCTGGACATCGAGGACATTGTCCCTTCCAGTTACGTCCTGGAAGTTTCGTCGCCCGGCCTGGAACGCGAGCTTTACAGCATCGCCGACTTTCAGAAATTTACCGGTGAATCGGCCCGCATCAAGACACGTGAGGCCGTCGATGGCCGAAAGTCGTATAAAGGCTCTATCGTCGGCGTCGATGGCGAAAATATTTTGTTCGAGGAAAAGACCCTCGGGCAGATCACGATCCCTTATTCGAATGTGGCGAAAGCAAATTTGGTATTCGATCTTTCAGAGGAGCTAAAGCGTAAATAGCCTGCTGTTTCAGGCTACCGGGTTTGACCAATGAGTAACTTAACATCATCTATCGGACAGAGCATTGAGGCTCTATGCAATGAGCAGGGACTCGACCGCGATATGGTGATCGAGGCGATGAAAGAAGCCGTCAAGGCAGCAGCCCGAAAGCAGTTCAGAGCTCACGATAAGACCGGCGAAAGCATCGAGGTTGATTGGAACCAGGAAGAGGGGATGATCGAGATCTCGGTCCACAAGACCGTCGTCGAAGAGGTAGAGAACCCTTCATCTGAGCTTTCGCTTGTTGAAGCTCAAGAGCTTGCCGGCGATGAGGTCGAGATCGGCGATATGCTCCTCATTCCTCTACCCGCCGAAGAGATGGGACGCATCGCGGCCCAAACGGCAAAACAGATCCTGGTTCAAAAGGTTCGCGAAGCGATCCGCGAAAAAGTTTACGACGAGTACATCGACCGCAAGGGCGAGCTCATTAACGGCACCGTCAAACGCTTTGAGCGCGGCGACATCATCGTCGACCTCGGTGCAAATCTCGAGGCGATACTGCCGCGAATGGAGCAGGCGCGAGGCGAGATCTGGAACCAGGGCGAACGCGTCCGGGTCGTGATCGCCGATGTTTCGAAAGAGCAGAAGGGCCAGCAGATCAAGGTTTCGCGTGCCTCGGCCGATCTCATCAAGCGGCTCTTCGAAATGGAAGTGCCCGAGATTTATGACGAAACGGTCGTCATCAAATCGGCCGTCCGTGAACCGGGCGACCGGGCCAAGATCGCCGTTTCCTCGAACGAGAAGGACGTCGACCCCGTCGGCGCTTGCGTCGGTATGAAGGGCTCGCGAGTGCAATCGATAATCAAGGAACTCCGCGGCGAAAAGATCGACATCATCGAATGGTCCGACGAACCGTCGGTCTTTGCCGCCAACGCTCTGTCGCCGGCAAAGGTGTCGCAGGTTCGGATCACCGATATCGAAAAGCGTCAGATGGACGTCATCGTTACCGAAGATCAGCTTAGCCTTGCCATCGGCAAGCGCGGCCAAAACGTACGGCTCGCCACACGACTCGTTGGTTGGGATATCAACATCGTCAGCGAAGATGTTCTCAAAAAGGAGATCACCCAGCAGATGGGCCAGATGATGGCTTCCGGCGAGGCAGTGCCTATCACTGCCATCCAGGGCGTTTCGGCTAATCAGGCTGAACTGCTGGCCGAGAAAGGCATCACCGATGTCGAGGGCCTTGCCGCGATGTCGCTTGACGATCTCGTGGAGTCGTTAGACCTCAGTCTCGATGAAGGACAGACGATACTCGACGCCGCCGGTGCAATAGTGAGCGCCAAGAACGCGCAGGTTGGCGGAGGCGAGGGCGATGCGGCGATCGATGACGTGGGATCCGCCGAAGAGCCGGCTGCCGGCACGCTCGAACCGGAAGCCGCAGCGGAATCTGACACAGCCTCCGAAGCCGCCGAACCGGAAACGGTCGAGACGTCGGCCGACGAAACGTCGCATGTAGATGAAGCCGATGACGCCGGGCCGGACAGCCAGCTCGATGCGGTAGAGGTTTCCGAAACCGAGCTGATAGAGGCCGAGGCACAGGCTCCCGACCTCGAACCGGAAGGCGAAATTGAAATACCGCTCCCTGCCGAAGAAGCTCCGGTGGCTGAGGACGCAGAGACTAGCGAACCGGTACAAGATGCCGATCAAGCTTCTGCCGAGGACGTCGAAGAAGAAGAGCGTTCATAAACCCACTGTCGATAGATCGGCACTTGGGAAGGGCTCTGGCCCGCGAAACGATTATTAGAATTTATGCCAGCTGGTAAGAAAATACGGATCTACGATCTCGCACGTGAGGTTAAACAGGACACAAAACGTGTGATGGAAGACCTGCGCCGCGAAGGAGCGGACGTTAGCGTCCCGTCCAACTCCGTGAGTGCCGAGCTGGCGGATAAGGTGCGTCTCAAGTATTTTCCGAAAGCCGACCCCGCACCCAAGCGGGCGATCAAGGTGATCAAGGCCGCCGTCAAGAAAAAGGCGCCCAGACCGGCCGAGGTCGAGGCCGAGTCCGTCGAAGCCCCCGTCGAGGAACCGGTTGAAGTGCCCGAGGTGGAATCGGCCCAACCTGCAGCGAAGCCCGAAAAGGCCCCTGCAAAAACCGCCGCGTCAGCCTCTGTACGCAAGGTTCTAAAGAAACGAGCTCCCGTCATAGAGGAAGAAATTCCCGAAGAGGAGCCCATTGAGATTCCGGCAGAGATCGCCGAGCCCGAAGAGTCGGTTGAAGACGCTCCTGCCGAAGTTGAGGCGGAAGCAGTCGAAGAGGATAAGCCCGCCGATAAAGCTTCCGGCACCCAGATCAAAAAGCTGACGCTTACCAGTGCCGCTCTCAAAAAAGGCGTTAAGCCCGGCGAACGCGTCGTCAGCGAACAGCCCACTAAGACAGGAAAGCTGAGCGAAGAGGCACGCGGCCGCGACGCCCGTGGCCGCCGGCCCGAATTTCGCGGCACCCCGGGCGAGACCTCCACGCCTCAGATGAATTACACCCCGCCTGCGGATAACCGCCGCAAGCCGGGTCGCTCCGGCGGCCGCCGCGGTAAACCCGGCGACAGGACCGGACGCTTTGCCGAACGCGAGCAAGATCTGCCGCGTCAGCGCACTATCGAAGAGCGCGTGCTCGCCCAAGTCGCCCATACAGAAGGGGCAGATACTAAACACATCCGCCTTGTCGAAGGCGCGACCGTCCGCGAGTTTTCAGAAGCACTCGGTATCGCCCCCCGCGACATCGTTCAGCTCTTAGTAAAGCGTGGCGTATTCGCGACCCTCAACCAGCCCATGGGCGACAAGATGGCCACCGATCTCGGTGTCGATCTCGGCTACAACATCGCGTTCGTTCCGTTCGAAGAAATGGTCATCGAACAGGAATTCGAAGAATTGATCGCCGCTGAGGCTGACGACGTCGAAGAAACCCGTGCTCCCGTGATAACGGTCATGGGCCACGTCGATCATGGTAAGACGTCGCTGCTCGATGCGATACGTTCCGAGAACGTCGCTGAAGGCGAGGCCGGCGGGATCACGCAGCATATCGGTGCCTACAGTGTTAAGGTCCCTAATTCTGAAGATCCGGATAATCCTCGACGCGTTGTGTTTCTCGATACCCCGGGCCACGAGGCGTTCACCATGATGCGTGCCCGCGGTGCCAAGGCCACGGATATTGTTATCCTCGTGGTCGCAGCGGACGACGGCGTTATGCCGCAGACCATCGAGGCCGTCGAGCACTCCAAGGCCGCGAAGGTGCCGATGATCGTCGCCATTAACAAGATCGACAAACCCGACGCCAATCCGGATCGCGTCAAACAGGGGCTCTCCGGCCTCGGCGTTCAACCACTCGACTGGGGCGGCGACGTTGAGATGGTCCCGGTCTCCGCGAAGAATCGCGAGGGCCTCGATACCTTGCTCGAAACCGTGCTGCTTCAGGCCGACATTCTTGACCTAAAGGCGAGCCCCACTAGGCGGGCTTCGGGCGTTGTGCTCGAGGCAAAGCTCGACAAGGGACGCGGTGCGGTTGCTACTGCACTCGTCCAACAGGGCACGCTTCGCGTTGGCGACCCGTTCATTGTTGGCCAGTTCTACGGCAAGGTCCGTGCGATGTTCTCCGACCGCGGCGAACAGGTGACCGAGGCCGCACCGGCTACGCCCGTAGAAGTGCTTGGCCTCCAGGGTGTTCCGCAGGCTGGCGACACATTCCAGGTAGTATCTGATATTGACCGGGCCCAAACGATCGCGAGTCAACGGCAGATGCATGCCCGTGCTGCCGCAATGCTCAAGACCACCAAACGCGGCATTGAATCGCTCGGTCAGGCTGAGGTGAAGGAACTCCTTATC
>DATHVL010000332.1:0-2575 GCA_035461325.1 Pyrinomonadaceae bacterium | reverse complement strand
GTCGCGCATGCTGACGGAAACTACACTTGCGACGACGCGACCTATAACGCACTTGAGGAGAACGGCCAGATCATTTTCCGATACTGCGAGGAAGACGGCTCGACGACAAGCGCCGCGAATCCCAACGGGGCTAGATCTAACATCGCCGGTATCTGTAACCTCGACCGGAACGTCCTGGGAATGATGCCGCACCCTGAGCGTGCCTGTGAAGAGCTGCTTGGCTCGAATGACGGCCGCGACATTTTTCGCTCGTTGACCCGTGCCATCCAGGCAACGGAAGCGAATTAGAACTTTTAAAGTCCCGAAAAAAGAAGGCCGCCACCGAAAAAGTGGACGGCCTTTTTTACCTAATGGACTCTCTCGCCTAGAGTTCGAATCGCCCTTCCGCTGAGCTTATTTTTACTCCACCGTTCGTGGTGAACACCTTGATCGGCGCCCCGCCCCCGTTTATCGAGGTGCTGATCCGCTTTGCGCGGTGCCGGCGCTCGCCGTCATCTTCCGGTTCCAGGCCCGCGATCTCGCTCTTGAATCCGCCGTTAACTGTGCCCGTTTCGATATTTGCCGCATACATCGCCGGCAGGCTGAGCTTCACGCCGCCGTTCGTCGTAACGACATCCAGGCCGGCCCCCGACCATGTGGTACCTGCAAGAGCGACATTGACGCCTCCGTTTGTAGTTCGGCCGCGAACATCACCCGCAACATTCTTGAGGCTGACCCCGCCGTTTACTGTTTCGAACTCGATCGTGCCTTCGACGCCGGAGATCGCAATGCCTCCGTTCTTTGCCCGCAGCTCAAGGTCGGTATTGCGGGGAACGGTGATCAGATATGAAACGCTCCAGTTCGAATCGTCAACCGTGTTCTGAGCCTTTATCTCCCCCCCAGTTTCGATGCTAATGTTTTGTGCGACCGTACGTGCCGCATCGTCCGTCTTGGCCCACGCATTCACGCACGCCCGAACGATCACCTCACTCCCCGGGCCGCCCTTGACGGCTATCCCGCCGTTCTTCCCGCCATCGACCGTTAGACGCCCGGAGGCCGGCAGAGCAAATTCGCGAACCTCGCTGAATGAAACTCGATCCGATGAAAAATTGTAATTATTGCAGAAACCGCTCTCGGTCTTTTGCCCGAAAGCATCATCGAGCGGCATTCCGACGAAGAATGCGGCCGCGACCGCAATTGCGGCTCCCCTAAGAAACTGACGCATAAAAATATCCTCCAATGCTATGAACGTGTAGAGTTTTAGCTCTCACGTGAATAACACCGCGAGGACGATCTTTATGACAGATCAATTTGTGATCATTGCCAGCTTATATCGAGGAGGTATTCAGCGGTGCCGCCGCGGCTGTCGTCAATTTCGACGATCGCGGTGAAGCCATTCTCGGAGTTAGGCTGTTGAATCACGGTGACGCTGCCGCGGCCCTCTTTCTTGTTCACGCTGACAGAAACCGCGGCGTCCGGAAGACGCGAGGTAAAGCTGTAGTTCCCGGGGGGCATGGCTCGGCCGATGACGGCCTGCTCCGTTAAGGTAATACCTTTGATGGACAATTGGACCTTTGCATCGACAGTTCCTCGCCAAAAGACACGGCCGTCTTTTCTTTGTTCTTCCTGTGCGGAAACAACAAATGCTAATGCGAGGACGACGAGGACAATGGAGAAAACCGATCGGGACATATTCACCTCGGGTGATGCCAACTAGCGGAACGAATTGAGTTTATGTTAGATAGGGCCGAGGGAAATATAGCGCCATCCGGTGTAAATTTGCAAGAGCTTTAGCGGACATCCACCGTGAGCCCGTTTTGCGATACCCGCCAGTCGAGCACTTCCGCACCGTCGACACCTGCGATAGCCGCCTCTACCTCTCGCCGCTTGCCGTCCTCACAAAAGAATGCGATGCAGCCTCCGCCGCCGGCTCCGCACACCTTCGGCGCGATCGCACCGGCCCGCGACGCCTCCTCGATGATCTCGTCCATGTGAGGCGTCGTGATATTCGGCGACAGCCGCTTTCGCAGCGGGTGGGCCTCTGCGAGGATCGACCCGACCGCGTCCCAATTTGCGGCGATCAGAGCTTCGCGCAGAGCCAGTGAGCTGTCGCGAATGCCATCAAAGATCTCAAAGATCTGAGCGTCCCCGTCGATGTGGCGCTTGGTTATCTCCCAATTATTCGTGCCCGAATTACGCGGTTCCCCCGTGTAGCAGATCGCGATCCGGCTCTCGAGAGTGTCCAGATCGATATTCAGTTCCTCTCGGCGAATGCCGTCCACACCAAAGCGAATGCACGCGGTCGAACCGTATTGCGCAGAGTAATAATCCTGATAACCGGTCGGGACCTTGATCACCTGGCACTCGACGTTCGCCGCGATCGGGATGAATTGCTCCGGGCTATATCGGCTGCCGACGAATTCGTTCAGTGCACCGATGCAGGCGATGTTAAGGGTTGACGAGCCTGCCAGCCCCGCACCGGCGGGTGCTTCGGATTCCGTGGTCATTCGAAAGCCGGTCTCAGGCCGAAAATGGTACACGAGCTTTGCGAGCAGCGCGAGCCGCGGCTCATCCTTTAGCTTATCGATCTCGCTGA
>DATHVL010000331.1:0-2737 GCA_035461325.1 Pyrinomonadaceae bacterium | reverse complement strand
CTGAGGAATTCATCGTCAAGATAGCCCGCGCCGTCGAGGCGGTGATGCAAAAAGAGATGCTCCCGCTGCCGCAAGGGACGGCGATCATCCCGACGGAATACACGATATTTCTTAGCGACGGCGACGACAAAGAATGGCAGGGCGTAAAACGCCGCGGCTTGGAACAGGGCCTCTATCACATACTCGCGGAGCGTGCTCGGGAGATAGCCGGCAAGAAGAAGCTCGAGACAAAATCGTTCGTCATCGAACTTCGGATCGACGGCACGCTCGAAAAGGGCGAGGTTCGCGTCCAGCATAGCTGGGAGGAATCGTCGAGCAACAAGACCGGCGTTTTGGCGCGGCCCAAGCCCAAGACGCCTGCAAATCAGCAACCTGCGAAGGCTCCCGTGGAGGCAGCGAAACCGAGTGGATCGCTCGCATCGGGCCGGCCCTATTCGCCGCCGACAAACGTTCAGCCCCCGAACTTTACGTCACAAGTGTCTCCGCGCCAAATGACGCAGCAGGCACAGGCAGCACAGCCGCCGCCACAAAAAGCCCCGGTCGTTTCGGACGAAGCCGAGATAATGACGAGCGTCCGCCCGCGGGTTTCGGAATTGTTTAAGCTGGAGATATGGCAGCGCGGCGTCAGGCAGAATGTGATCCCCATCTTCAATATGGAGACGACAGTCGGCCGCGGGTCCAAATCAAAGCCCGTCGATATCGCCCTAACAGGCGACCCGGAGATAAGCCGCCGGCATGTGAAAATCATCACCGACGGGGGAGGGAATTATTGGGTGGTTAACGAGGGCCGCAACCCTGCGATGATCGCGAATTACGAACTGCCCGAGGGCCAACGAGTGCCGTTCGTTCCCGGAACGAGCCTCGCGGTGGGCAGCTATGTGCTGCGCATTCAGGCCTAACGTCTAATAATCCGACAACTCGCGTTCGATCTGCGGCAAGAACTCCTGACGCAAACGATTTGCAAGCATTTCAGCGTCCCGCAAAGCGACGGTGGTTTCGTCGATATTCCGCTGCATCTGCTGTAGTAGTGCCTGGAGGCTG
The DNA here is from genome assembly GCA_035461325.1 of Pyrinomonadaceae bacterium. Taxonomy (GTDB): domain Bacteria; phylum Acidobacteriota; class Blastocatellia; order Pyrinomonadales; family Pyrinomonadaceae; genus OLB17. Next base: position 1,696 of record DATHVL010000331.1, on the reverse strand, counting down.
GTCCGTTCGGCGATCAATGCCGCCCGCCGGCTTTCCCGAAGCTCTTCGGTCCGTGTCGATCCCGCAAATGTCACGCTACGGTCAATGCTCGTCGGCATCAGGTCGCGTTCGACCTCGGCCAGCCGTGCCCGATGCTGGCCCTGCTTTTCGACAAGTTCGATCTGGAATTTCTGCAGCGTCGCCACTCGCTGCTCGATCTTGATCAGAAGTTCGAGGCCCATTATCAACCGCTGCTGCTTTTCAGAAAGCGTCATGCCGCCGACCTTTTCAAACTTGTCGATGAACGACTGAAACGCTTCGGTCATCCTCTCGACATTACGCGAGATCCTGGCGAGGTCAGCGCTCATCTTCGTCATCGGATCCGCAGGGTATTCGACGTTGCGATCCTGGCCAAAGGAACTCAGGGCTAACAGTGCGATCGCCAAAACAGCAGTTGAAATTCGCAGCTTCATCTCGGCCTCCGGTTTTTAATGTTGGGATGTGAAGTTTAGCACGCCGGACAGGGAAGTTTGTTCATTTTTTCTCAGAGAAAGGGAAGGCTTCCGTTTTTATATCACGCTGTAATGCGGCCAATGCGTTTCGGGAACCGGTGATCACGTCTTGCGAATAAGCAAAAAGCGCTGCATTTTCCTCGAATTCATCTTCGTCCAAAACGATCGGCTCTTTGCCCGGCCAGATTAGGATATCGATGTCGAGGTCAACGTAATCCAAGACACCGCCTTCGAAAGTGGGCGGCATATTTATATTGCAGTACCAGTTGCGGAACGTGCCGTCGGGTTCGTGAAAGCGGAAAACATTGTACCAGCGGTCTAGCCAATAATATTCGTATGACACGGTTCCGGCGAGGATATGGCCGAGGTCCGGGTGATGAACGGCTTGGGCGAATACGCCGACGAAGACCAGCAGACTGCCGTCCGTTTCGATCAGACGCGCTTGCCAGCTGCGGCGGATGGTGTGGTCGTATTTGCGGGAATTGATGGTGACATCGGGAGACGGCATCATTACTCGGCCGGCTCTCGGACGACCAGCACAGAGCAAGGGGCGTGGTGGACGACCGATTGCGACACCGAGCCGAGCAGCAGGCGCTCCCAGCGGCTATAGCCATGCGAACCGACGATAATGAGGTCTGAGCCGAATTCCTCTGCAGTTTCGACGATCCGGCTCTCGGGCGAGCCGAAAAGCACTTCGCTGGTCATCGTTAGGTTCTTGCAGATGCCTTCAAGTTTGGCGCAAGTTTCTTCCAGGATCTTGGCGGCGTGTTCGCGGGCGGTCTTTTCCATCTCGGTCGTGTCGGGCAGGTAACCGCCGTATATATCGATTGCCATGGGAACCGCCATATCGACGACAGTTATGATCTTTGCCTCGTCGCCGGCCGCAAAGGAAAATCGCTTGAGCATGTTGATGGCGGCATCGCTCTGCTTGGAGCCGTCGGTGGCGAGTAAGATCTTCATATCTTTAGTTCCTCAAGTGGTTTATGCCCGTAATACTAACGCGAAACGCGGCGAAAATCCATTCTATTCGTCGGGGTCGGTGCCGAAGTAAAAGTGCTTGAGCTTTGTAAGCAGGTCAAAGAGCACCAGCCGTTCGGTCTCGGTGAGCTCGGTAAGGATCTCTTCCTCTAGTTCGTGCCATTGCTTTTCGATGGCGACCCGCGCTTCGCGGCCCATGTCGGTCAAAAATATCCGGGTCGACCGTG
>DATHVL010000330.1:0-5306 GCA_035461325.1 Pyrinomonadaceae bacterium | reverse complement strand
TGCAGCTGTGAAACGATCACGCGCTCGGTACCGTTGATGATGAACGTGCCGTTATCGGTCATCAGCGGGATCTCGCCGAAGAAAACGTCCTCTTCCTTGATATCCCGGATGGTCGATGTGCCGGTGTCTGCGTCCTTGTCAAAGACCGTCAGGCGGATCTTGACCTTGAGGGGAACGCTGTAAGACATTCCACGCTCTTGGCACTCCTGCTGATCGTGCTTGTGCTTGAGGCCGACGGGCTCACCGCAGTTATTGCAGAGATTCGGCCTGACGGCGTTGAACGTGCCGCACGCGTTACACAGAACCTCGGCCGGGTTAAAGGGGTCGACCTTTACCTTGGCTCCGCAGTTCTTACAATTGGCACGCAGATGCTCAAGCCCCTCAAGGTTGCCGCACTTGCACTGCCAGTTGCCGATCTGGTACTCGACGAACTCGAGCGTCGCGGTCTCGCGAAAATCCGAGACGGGGAAGATCGACTGGAATACCGACTGGAGACCGATGGTGTCGCGCTCCTCAGGGATCAGGTCCATCTGCAGGAACCGATTGTAGGATTCGCGCTGAACCTCGATGAGGTTCGGGATCTGGGCCGTTGTATAAATTTTTGAGAAATCCACGCGTTCGGGGGCCAAGCTTGTGCGGCGGCCCAGCCCGGATGCGTTACTCTGAAGCGGATTGTTGATCATAGTGTTATAAGCCCGTGGAAAATACCTGTTGATTTATCAAACTTTTGCTGATAGGATTCTCAAATCAAGAACTCCCCGCCGGCATTTTCTTGAAAAAGACGGCAAATGCGGCCCAAGGCAAAGCTTGCCCAGACCGCTTTTTCAGCAGCTAAAAGCCGACAGATCTATTTTTCGAGAGTGCCAAAAAAAGAGACACCAACTCTCCATTGCGAATGATCGCCCTTGAAACCCTGGGGGAAGCGGCACTTTACCCGGTGCAGCGTCCTAACGATGCGACGCGCGCTGAAGACAATTTACTATCCAAACGCCTGTCGCTTAGTTTAACAGCAATTTCTGCTGACAGCAAGAAACGGCTAGATAGGGGCCGACAGGGACGGAACTTAGGCGTTTTTCACCCTTTCCCGCACCCGTCGGCCGCCTGTTTCGCTTGTCTTACTTGAGCTCGACGGTGGCACCGGCGTCAGTCAATTTTGTCTTGATCTCTTCAGCCTCGTCCTTGGTCACGCCTTCCTTAAGCGCCTTCGGAGCACTATCGACCAGGTCCTTGGCTTCCTTAAGGCCCAGTCCCGCGACGATCTCGCGAACGACCTTGATGACCGCGATCTTGTTGCCGCCCGGGCTGGCAAGGATAACGTCGAACGAATCCTTTTCCTCAGCAGCCGGAGCTGCGTCGCCTGCACCGGCGCCTGCCGCCATCATCATCGGAGCTGCTGCAGCGGCGGCTGAAACACCGAACACTTCTTCCAGTTCCTTGACCAATTCCGACGCTTCGAGCAGCGTCATACCTTTCAAATATTCAATAACTTCGTCTTTTGTGATTGCCATGATCTTTACACGTCTCCTATATCGGGTTCTTTGTTTTCATTTGTCCGTGCGCCGACTGCGGCATGCGCGGACGTCTCTTATTGTCAGCCGCTTAGAACCCATGGGATCATTGGAACCGGGTGCATCTCCTTTTCCCTGATCCGAGCAGCTCGGGCGACCTGACATATCACCCGGCTCGTTTTCCTTGAGTACGGCCTGTCGAGCAGCGAGGGGCGAACCCCCCGCAGCAAGCTTGTTTATTCGGACTTTTCGTCGCCCTTCTTCTCGTCCGGATCGGCGTCAACGGGTGCGCCGATATCCGACTCGTCCGCTTTATCGCCTTCGGGCGAGGTCATGTCCTGTTCGTCCTCACGCGTTTCCTGCGCATCCTCGGCAGCCTCGGTCGGCGCTTCTTCCGAAGACCCGCCGTCCTGGGCCTCTGCTGCTGGAGCTTCGGCTTCGGCAGCAGGTGCATCAACCGATGCTTCCGTTTCTGCAGCAGGCGCTTCCGCTTCCGGTGCCGGCGCAGCCTCTTCAGCAGGGGCCGCAGCTTCAGCCGGTGCTTCCGCTTCCGCCGCCGGAGCCGCTTCCTCGGCCTTAACTTCAGCCGGGGCCTCGGGAATTTTGTCGCCGATCTGCTTGATCACGACGGCCAGGTCACGCGGGACCGCGTTGATGACCGTGACGATCCGCTGTGCCTGTGCGTTGATTACGTAGAGCAGTTTCGAAATAAGCTCTTCCTTCGACGGCAGGCTGGCGATCTCGGTCACCTGAGCGAGGTCCAACAGCTTTCCGTCCACGACACCCGTTTTGAAGGTGTAATGGTCGGCGTTGTCTTTCATGAACTTCGCTATCGCCTTTGACAGAACGACCGGGTCGCTGTCCGTCCATGCGATAGCGGTGACGCCCTTGAAATGCTCGGTCGCCTGTTCATAATCCGTACCCTTGACCGCAATGCGGGCGAGCGTATTCTTTACGACCTGATACTTTGCACCGGCCTCGCGAATGCTGTTGCGGAACTCCTGGTCCTTGGTGACTGTCAGCCCCTTGAAGCTGACGATCATCGCGGACTTGGCCCCCTGCAGCGATTCAGTGAGGGCGGCCAGATCTCTTGCTTTTGTTTCTCGTGATTTCATCTTTCTATTCGCACCTCACTGATTACACGTACGCGAGCTCATCGAGCAGTACGCCCGGGCTCATCGTCGCCGCCAGATTGATCTTCTTGAGATAACGTCCCTTTGCCGTCGTCGGCTTTGCCTTCATCACGGCTTGTATTAGGACCTTGGTGTTCTCGGCTAGCTTTGCCTCATCAAAGGACACCTTGCCGACCGGCGAGTGAATAACGCCCGTCTTATCGACGCGGTACTCGACCTTACCGGCCTTTGTCTCTTCGATGGCGGTCTTCACATCCATCGTGACGGTGCCTGTTTTGGGGTTGGGCATCAGCCCGCGGGGCCCGAGGACCTTGCCGAGCTGTCCGACCTTGCCCATCATGTCGGGCGTCGCGATCAGTGCGTCAAAATCGAGCCAGCCGCCCTTGATCTTTTCGACGATCTCATCGCCGCCGGCCATATCGGCTCCGGCGTCTTCAGCCTCTTTGATCTTATCGCCCTGGGCGATGACGACCACCTTTTTGGCGGTGCCGCCCAGGCCATGGGGCAGGACGATGGTGCCGCGTACAAGCTGATCCGCCTTGCGGGGATCGACGCCGAGCCACATCGTGAGTTCGACTGTCTCGTCAAACTTTGCAAAGGCGATCTCCTTAAGCTTTGAGACCGCTTCGTCAAGTGTATATTTCTTGTGCGGCTCAATCTTTTCAAGGGCCGACAAGTACTTCTTTCCTCGTTTCATTTTACCTCCAGGTTCAAACGGAAGCTTTCGGCTTCCTCCCTATTCTTAGAAGTCAGGAATCGGTATCAGAAGCTCTCGCTTCATCCCTCATCCTTCTTCCATTATCCTTCGACCGTCAGGCCCATGCTTTTCGCCGTGCCCTCGATGGTTCTCATTGCCGACTCAATATTTGTCGTATTGAGGTCCGGCATCTTCTTTTCGGCGATCTCGCGGATCTTCACTCGCGAAATAGTTCCCGCCTTTTCCTTGTTTGGCTTGCCGGAGCCCTTGGGAATGCCGGCGGCCTTCCGAAGCAGGTCGCCCGCGGGCGGCGTCTTCGTCTCAAATGTGAACGAGCGGTCAGCGTAAACGGTTATGACGACCGGGACCTTCATATCCGGATCGTCGTTCTGCGTTTTGGCGTTGAAAGCCTTGCAGAACTCCATTATGTTGACGCCGTGCTGGCCGAGTGCAGGTCCGATGGGCGGTGCCGGATTGGCCTTGCCCGCCGGTATCTGCAGCTTAATATAACCTTCTATCTTCTTTGCCATGTTCGATTTACGATCACGGGACGATGCCCGCGAATGTCCTCATTTATTCTTCTTCCGCAAAGGTCACCTTTTCGACCTCAAGGAAATTCAGCTCATAGGGCGTTGAACGCCCAAATATAGTTATCGATACCTTCAGGGTGTTCTTGTCCTCGTTCACTTCCTCTACCTTTCCGGTAAAGCTGGCGAAGGGGCCGCTCTTGATCCGGACGACCTCGCCTACCTGATAGGTGAACTTCGGTTTCGGCTTTTCAGTTGCGACCTCGATGTTGCGAACGATCTGGTCAACCTCTTCCTGCGTTAGCGGCGTCGGCTGTTTGCCCCCGAGAAAGCCCGTCACCTTCGGCGTCGATTTGATGACGTGGAATACGTTATCCGGGATCTTGCCCTTTTCGTCGCACTCGATCTCGACGAGCACATATCCGGGATAGAACATCCGCTCAGAGACATGCTCTTTGTTGCCGCGAAGCTCTACGACCTTCTCTTTGGGCAAAAGCACGTCCGTGATCTGCTCGGCGAGCTCCATATCGCGAATTCGCGCGCTTAAGCTCTCGAGCACCTTGTTCTCATGGCCGGAATATGTGTGGATAAAATACCACTGCTTCATCTTCAAATATCCTTAAAATCCGGTGACTTGGTTGACCACCCAGGTAACGCCTTCCAAAAAGTAGGTCCAGAATTGATCGACCACAAAGAGGAAAATGGCGAAAAAGATGACGTTGATTATTACGATAATGGTGGTCTTGCGAACATCGTCACCGGAGGGAAAGCTGACTCGTGTCATCTCTTCCTGCGTCTTCTGAATGAATTCGCCTACGCCTTCCTTTTTCTTGCCCTCAACAGCTTCAGCCACTTTTTTCCTCTCTCGCGAACGTCCCGCATAAGGGTTCATTCGCCTGATTTTACCGCTCGCATTTCATCGGGCGGATGTATTGCTGGCAGGGGTACCAGGACTCGAACCCGGACCTAAGGTTTTGGAGACCTCCATGCTAACCATTGACACCATACCCCTGTATCCATTTTGGATCTGGATTGCCGATTCTTGGATTTCGATCACTTATGTTGGATTCGAGAGCTCGGTTTCAGCTTCTTCCAATCCGAAATCTAAAATCCAAAATCTTAAATCCGACCCTACTTGTTTTCTTTATGCATCGTGTGGCAGCGGCAGCGGCGACAGAACTTTTTGAACTCCAGCCTGTTGGGCGTGTTCTTTTTGTTCTTTGTCGTCACGTAATTCCGCTCTTTGCACTCGGTGCACTGCAAAATTATGTTATCTCTCGGCATAATACTCAGTTTTCAGTTTCGGTGGCTCGTTGCCGGTAAAGCGTTCTGCGCTTCGGCTACTCGCCACCGCTTACTGCTTTCCTATTCAACTACTTCGGACACGGTGCCGGCACCGACGGTGCGGCCGCCTTCGCGGATAGCGAAGCGGAGTCCCTTT
>DATHVL010000329.1:0-3466 GCA_035461325.1 Pyrinomonadaceae bacterium | reverse complement strand
GGTCGTGAATACAACCCAAAGTGTGCAGGTCGCGAGATGTTATTGAGTTTCTCAGTCTCGGAATTTGCCCTGCTAAGAGATGGGGCGGAAATTGCTGTAAAGCGTGGGACAGGCAGAGAATTTGCAGCTCCACGGGTGATCGGTCGCCTGAACAAAAGCACCTTGCCCCCGCAGTAGAGACTCGCTGAACTTATTAGGACAATCGATTATCCGCCGCCCGGATAAAGAGTCTGTCTTTCGTCACACCTTTTCTCGTGATCCGGCAGTTCGGCAGACGGAACGTGTAGCAAAGCCAAAAAAACAGGGCCGAAGCGATTAAGCTTCGGCCCTTTACATTTGCCTGATCGACCGCTTAAGGAATGATCAGCGTCTGTCCAACCGAAACATTATTCGGACTTGAGAGCCGGTCGCGGTTGGCATTGTAGATATCCATGTACCGCGAGGAGGTTCCGTAAAAGCGGGCACTGATCTTGCCAAGCGTATCGCCACGCTGGACGACGTAAGTGCGTCCGCCTGCCGGAGGCGTTTCATAGCCCGGACCCGGATCGTACGCATCTTGTGCCTCGGCATATCGAGGAAGCGAGATAGCCCGATTCAGATAGACCCCAAATTCGGTCCCTGACTTCACCTCGGCCTCGCCACCCTTGGTGAGCCTCTCTCCGAGCAGGCCGCCGGCAGCACCGATAATACCACCGATAAGAGCTCCACGGCCGCCGCCGATCGCGGCACCGAGAATTGCACCACCGGCACCGCCGCCGCCGATGAAGATGATCTTACGGTTGCTCATGCGGTCGCCCGTAGCGGTCCCCTCAGGGTCACTCCTGGCGTCATCGCTTACCAGATCGGTCAGTGATCCGTTGATCGCACGCGTCGTGCCGTTCGGCAGGACGAGCTGCACAAAGCTAACGTCGATAGCACCCGGATCGCCGCCCTTCCCTGCGGGCGTCACCGCATCGACTCGGCCGACGACTTCGCTGCCTACAGGAATAACCACGGCCCCGGACGTGGCGTAAACCGGTTCACGTACCGTTACGGTAAATCTATCCCCGGGCTTTGCTGTCTTCGAATTGAGCGTTTCATTCATTCGCACCCGAAAGCGCGTACCCTCACGGACCTGCTGAAGAGCCTGGCCCATAATATCGATCCCCGACGCGGCGACGATCATCATCGCTATGCCGAGAAATGTCCCTAATCTAAATGCGTTTTTCATATTTCCTCCCGTATCCGAAATGCCCGATCAATAAGTCGGGCCAATTGTTTCCGTCCATTAGACGGTGCACGGCAAAGAGCCGTTGTAATAAATCAGCGAAACTGTAAATCTTTGATACATATTCTATCACCGAATTCTAATTGAATGAGGTAAACATTTTTTCTGAAAAACGATGCTATTGGGTCTATAATGAAGCAGACGATCATAGTTTGATTCACATATTTGCTCCGCCCCCGGCCCCTTTGTGCCGGGGGTAACTTTTTCGGAGTCACTGTTTAACAACGTTTGCCATCGGGCCTGTAGCTATGTATCTAATTCGCGAGACCTTCTTGCTCTTCACGCTCAATCTGCTTGACGCGTTCCTCACACTTTTGTGGGTGAGGAACGGTGTCGCCCCGGAGGGCAACCACATAATGGCGGAATTGCTTGATGTGGGCGATCACGCCTTTATCGGCGCAAAGGTGGCTATGGGGCTGACGACCTGCACGGTGCTATTACTGTGGGGTGACCGGCCGCTCGCTCGCCTGGGCGTAACATTTGCTTTGGTACTTTATTGCGGTGTTATGGTGGTGCATTTTCTCACGGGGCTTACCGCCGCCGGAATCTACGTTTAGCTCCCAAATAGCGTAATAAGAAACATCGAACGGTTCGTAGTCGTAAACGGCTACAACCGTTTTTTGACGATTAGGCATCATAAAAATTAACATTTCATAACAGAGAGCGAGTGCATCATACGACCATGAATACCAAACCTGTATACCAATTATCTGCAAGACAAATTTTATTGCTGGCGCTTGCGACCGCGATCGCGGCCGTCGTGATGTCGGCGCTGGCGTACCAGACCTTCCAGTTTCTTAGCCAGCCCGGGAGCGGTTTGGCCACCCTGGCGGAGACGAGCCCGGACGGCATCTCGGACCCGGCGACGGTGACGGATGAACAGAACAACATCGAGGTCTACCGGGCGATCTCGCCAGGCGTCGCATTTATCAACACGACGTCCTTTTCGCAAAATTGGTGGGGCGACGCTCAAGAAGGCCGCGGCAACGGAAGCGGTTCGGTGATCGACGCTCAGGGCCACATTCTGACGAACTATCACGTCATCGAGCGTGCGCAGCGCATCACGGTGAATTTTGGCGGCGACAAGGTATATCCCGCGACGCTCGTGGGCGGTGACCCCGACACGGACCTCGCGATCATTAAGATCGAAGCTCCGCCCGGATCTCTGACCGTAGTGCCGCTGGGAGATTCGGATCAGTTGACCGTCGGGCAGAAGGTCCTTGCAATCGGCAATCCCTTCGGGCTCGATCGTACGTTGACGACCGGCGTGATCTCGGGCCTCCAGCGTCCGATTCGGGCACGCAATGACAGGCCGATAGACGCGGCGATACAGACAGATGCATCGATCAATCCGGGAAACTCCGGCGGCCCGCTGCTTGATAAATTCGGCAGGATGATCGGGATCAACTCGCAAATACTTTCCCCGGCAGGCGGTTCTGTGGGTGTGGGATTTGCGGTGCCTGCGAATACGGCAAAGCGGGTAATTCCCCAGCTTATTCAATTCGGCGAGGTGCGGCGGCCAAAACTGGGAGCCTCGCTCCCGAGCGTTGCCGAACTCAGCAAGCGATACCGCCTGCCGGTTGACCGCGGCCTGCTGGTCTACCAAGTTTTACCGGGCGGTTCGGCAGACCGGGCCGGCCTGAGGCCAGTGGCAAGCGACGGAACGATCGGCGATATCATTCTCTCGGCTAACGGACAGCCGACCAACGAAATGGACGACCTTTATCGTATCCTTGACCGTTCGCAATTCGGCGAAACGCTGCAAGTGGAGGTGTTTAGGCAGGGACAAACCGTGACCGTACCTGTCAGGCTGCTGCCAAACACTGCGCAATCGAACTCGCGTCGGGTACAATAGCATCGGCCAAGTTAACGATATGTGCGGCGGGCGGACGAAACGCTCGCCGCTAACTTTTTTTATGCAGGAGCTGAACGATTTTTATAACGAGGGCTTTGGCTGGATCTGCCGGCATTGCGACCGAGAACTGCAGATCGAAGAACCGGCGGATGGAGGCCGTTCGCTGCTGATGACGGAGGGCGAAGCGGAGTCAAAGATCCCTCGGATGTCGAATCCGGCGCTCGCAAAATGGGCGGACCCGGCACACCGCTATCTGATCTGCCCCAGGTGCGGGATAAGAGAACTAGTGGACAAGGCATAAGTTCCCCACCGTGTGATAACTTTTTATTGAATGTACGAGAAGG
>DATHVL010000328.1:0-4600 GCA_035461325.1 Pyrinomonadaceae bacterium | reverse complement strand
GGGACCTTCACTTCCCAAACATCCACAACGGGAAATGAAGCGGTCGAGGCGAATGTAAATGTCGGGGTGAACTCGGACGGCACCTATGCTGTCAGTATCGGACTGCCGCCGATACGGGGCCAGGTAACGGGAAAAGAGACTTCAACATTCAGTGGGCAGTGCGTACCGAAGGAGGGCAAGAATATTACACTCCCTCCAACCCCGACCACTATTGAAGGGAATTCCCTGACCAGCGATGGCACGCACCGGATCAGCGAGGCCGATCCGAACCGCATCAGCGGCAGCTATACGCGTACCTGGCAAAACGTGACCGAGACGGTCACCTGGAATTTGCAGAAATGCGGAGCGCCGTTAAGACTGATCGATCTCAAATTCGAAGAAATGCAGTTCCCTGATTGGGACAAGTGGGCGGAGGTCGTCGAACAGAAAGGGACCACCGACGGGAATTTGGTGAAGATCAAGGCCAAAGTCCTGAATGCGTCAGGCGAAACGAAATACGCGGATATCAAGCTGAAGGAAACTTATAAAGGTGATAAGTGGGACGGTGCAAGGCCGGATACCGAGCTGAAAGATCTGACGGCATCGGTTAGGGTCGAAGCGGGCGAAGAGCGGGAAGTGGAATTCGTTTGGGATTCATCGGGTTATGCGTGGTTCGATGACGGACGCCCCCGACTGCTTCAGCGAATTAAGGCAGAGCTTGAAGAGAACGGAAAGAAAGTAGACGAGTTGACCAAGAATCTAAAGGTCGCACCGAAACCGGTTATTCTCGTTCATGGGCTATGGAGCAACTGGCGCGCTTGGGAGCCTTGGCAGAATATTCTAACCACATCGCACAGCTATGATTGGAAAGCCTATCCGGTCGGTGAAAAGCCGGAGAAGGGCGTTATGAATACTGGCGGTGCATTTCTTTCGACCGAGCCTACGAATTCGATCTTCGAAAACTCTCAGCAATTGGGGAAGTACATACGTTATGCACAAGAGGACCGAAATGCATGGCACGTGGACATCGTGGCCCACTCGATGGGTGGGTTGATCTCGCGGCACTACATTCATCACTTCATGCAGCCGGTCCAGGACGGCCGGCCGCAAGTGGCTCACCTTGTCATGTTGGGAACACCGAACATGGGCTCGCCGTGCGCCGACGTGATGAACACGGTTTTTGAGACGCTAGGTAAGAACGTGGAAGCCATAAGGCAGCTTCGGCAGGATGTTGCAACGGAGTTCAACAGCGTGATCACGAACCGCAAGGGGGTGAAATTCTCGGTACTTGCCGGGGACCCGTTGCCGGTAATGTGTAAAAATTACGTCTGGAATGATGGTGTCGTACCCGTGCAGTCGGCAAAATGGCAGATCAAAGATAACGCAACGTCCAAGAGCGTGCATACCGAACTAACGGGTACATCCGACTTTTCAAATTTCGTGAAGCCGAGGCTCGCGATCGGGCCTAAAGGGAATCACCATCCCGAGGCCCCCGAACTGCCGCAATATCCCGGGCAAGTCGGGAGATCGGTGTGGGAAATTTCGTCGCCGGATCCGAACCGCGGCGGCACGAGAATGATGGGGGCGTCTTACAAAGCAATTGCGACGCTGCCGGTTTTGTTTTCAGTCAGTAGTGACCAGGCACCACTCGCGAAGAGCGTAGTGATCGCCGCGAGACAATCCGCCACCGTCGAACTGCCGTTAGAGGCCTCCGGGGATCTCGGCATCACGTTTATGGCACCGGCAAATGTTTCTGCAACACTGATCGATGCCTCGGGCAAAGAGGCCGCCAAGAATGAGTCGGGAAGCAAGGAGAGCCGAGCGTGGTTCAGGTCTATTTACGTTGACCACGCGGTCGCGTCCGGGACGTGGAAACTGGTGCTTCAGAATACCGGCGACCGCGAAGCTGAAGCCGTGGTCACAATGTGGATAGGTGCGGTTCGATAAAAATAATTCGAAATGAAAAGACTAACCTCAATAGTATTAATAGCCGCAATTTGCGTGACCGCAAGTTTGGCTCAATCCGAGATCAATACGGATCCGGACGCAGCTAAATTCGTGACCACAGACATCGAGCTTTTCTGGAAGGCCTATGACAAGGCGACCCCGGAAAATGACCTGATCGTGTTCAGGGACGAATACCTTAAGATTGGAAGCGAAGGCCTTAAGGAATTTTCGCGTCTTCGCATCGGAAATTCTTGTAATCTTGTCGGTACAATATCGCAGGCAAAGGCGTATTACGATGCACTTCGCGAGCCTAGTATGCGGGTCGCAGATTTTGAACCGCAGGTCCGCAAGAGCTTTCACAGATTAAAGGAACTCTACCCGGATTCCGTGTTTCCCGACGTCTATTTTCTCATTGGTAGAATGAGTTCAGCCGGAACGCTCTCACCTCAAGGCCTGTACATCGGGGTCGATATGTTTGGGGCCAACACGCCAGGAATCACGGATGGGCTGAGTGATTGGCATCGTGCGGTTCTCGGTGCGACCGATCGCATTCCGTTTGTTGTTGTTCACGAAGCGATCCACTACCAACAAAAGTACCCACCTAACGCCGTTTCAACGCTTCTCGCGCGGTCCCTAAAAGAGGGTGTCGCGGATTTTGTTGCAGAGCTCGCATCGGGCGACAACATCAATCCGCACCTTCATAAGTACGGGAACCCGATCGAGAGGGAACTGTGGCTTGAGTTTGAGAAAGAGATGCTCGGTCAGGATGTATCCAATTGGCTATATCAGGGCGAGGAGGCGAAAACCCGCCCCGCAGATCTCGGTTACTACATGGGGTATAAGATCGCCCAAAGTTACCATAAGAATGCGGCCGATAAGAAAATAGCAGTGAAGGAAATGCTTGAGATCAAAGATTTCGAGGCTTTCCTTGCTGCAAGCAAGTATCAGGCAAAGTTCAAATAGCCCTTGCTGAAACGGTTAGGCGACGGCCTAGTCGGGGGCTTTGAGTTTTCTAATGAGGTCGCGGAACCGGGGTTCGCGGTGGAGCGATCTGAACCGCGGGTCGACCTCGATGAAATTGAATCCGTGCGAATTCGCGGCCTCCGCTTTCTCAAGGTAGGTGAGGGCCCGATCGTTTTGCCCAAGCGCCAGATAGCCGAGCGCGATCTCATAGGCGAACGCGAAGGGGTTGTTTCGGATAGACGGCGCGTCGGCCGCGGCATCCAGGGAATTAATCGCGTCGGTTGACGGCTGTTCCACCTGGGACGCTATCACGCGCCAACCGGGATCGTCCAAGCTGCCGCCGGTGTAGGCAAGTTCGTTGCGAAATACCGCAGCCGCGCCTTGGCGCTCCCCGGCAGCAATAAGTGCCCAGCGTTTCACCTTTATCGCCGGGACGAATGACGGGTCCAGAGCGAGTGCCCTGTCACATAGCTCTATCGCTTGCGCCGGATCGCCCCCGTAAAAATGCACCATTCCGGCGGCGGCAAAAACAGAAAGTGACCTCGGGTCAAGCCGCCTCGCATGCTCGATCTCCTGTGCCGCGTCCATGTGCTTGCCGATCGCCGCGAGAAATAACGCGAACCAATGATGGGCTTGGGCATTTGATGGGTTTAATTGCAGTGCCCGGCGAAAATCGAGTTCGGCTCCCTCGCGGTCCCTATCATTGTAGAACCTAATATAGGCGATCGAGGCGTGAGCCTCTGCGAGATCGTCGTCCAAAGCGATCGCTTTTTGTGCGTAACCGCGAGCCTTTTCATAAGCTTTGTCCGGCGGCTCGATGTCGTAGAGGTTCAGTAGGGAATACGCGTCCGAGAGGCCAACGTAAGCAGGGGCAAAATTCGTGTCGTACTCCAATGACTTTCCGAAGGTAGTTATGGCCTGGCGAAGTTCCAGTGCAGATCGGCGGGACATCTGGTACCGCCCGATCAAATATTGCTCGTATGCCTCTGGGCTTGCAGTGTACCGGCGTTCGACCAGCTGCCTTTCGAGCGGAAGCGGTTCGATACCGAGTGTCTTCCAAACCTGTTCGGCAACCTGTGTCTGTAACTCAAAAAGGTCACCGGTGTCGCTCGAAGCACGATCGCTGAAAAGCACTCTTTCAGTCGATGCTTCAACCATCTCAGCCGTCAAAATGGTACGGCCGTCCTGTTCTGTGAATCTTCCCCGGAGTACTACTGTGGCATTCAATTCACTCCCGATCTGTGCGATCGGCATGCCTGCGGCTGACCTTCCGGTCGCGGCGGAAAGAACTTCCAATTGCTTCAAGTTTCCAAGGCTGTTCGCTAGTGCATCTGCGAACCCGATGCCGAGGGATCGACCGGCTTCGTCATTGGCCTCAAATGGAATTACTACCAGCCGCGGATTCTGAAATCTCGAGGGCGACAAGGCCACGGGAACCGCAGCTGTGTGATATCCCGAGAATATGTATCCGGCGGTAAGCGCGATAAAGAGCAAAGCAAGCGCTCCCGCAGCGTAGGCCCAGTTGGAGAGGGCCTTGTGAACTGCCGGAGATCCGTTACCACCGTCAGTGTCAGGCCCCTCCTCGATGACGAGCGTAGTGCGATCAAGAACCCTTCCTCCGGTTCCCTTTGTGCCCAGCAGCCCCATCCCACTGGCGGCGAAATTCTTGAAGAGCATACGGTATCCGGTCGCTTCAAGAAGTTCGTCGTAT
>DATHVL010000327.1:0-3890 GCA_035461325.1 Pyrinomonadaceae bacterium | reverse complement strand
ACGAAGAGGCCTCCGTCAGTATCGGCGTTCTGGACTACCTCGGAGAGGCCGTTAGAAGCGCACTCGGTATCGTCGTTGTCGACCAGGCGGTCGAGGAGCGCGCCCGTACCGATTCTGAATTCGCCGGGATGTTCCGCGGTTGGTCCGACTGGCTCGGGTACGGAGCCAATTTCGGCAGCATCAATGTAAAAGATCTGAACGAACTCGACCTGACAAAGCCCGTCTCAGACGAAATGCAGCTTGTCGCCGAGGTCATTCTTTTTAGCCCCAACTATTATCCGAATATCTTCCGGACGGACGGTTACGACGAAGAGGCAAGATATGTCTTCAGCCCCGTGATCAAAAGGCAGTTCGAGCCCGTAGCCGAAGCTCTTAAGAGAGCTTTCGAAAAACAAAACTACCTGCACCCGACCAACGGTGATGAGCTTCGCGACATCCTCGGCCGGGCCGGTATCGACTTTGACTCGATGTACGATCCCTGGGGAGTACCCTATACTGCACAGTTCTCGGTCGATAAGAAACTAAACGTCGTAGCCGTGCGTTCGGCGGGGCCCGATAAGACATTCGGCACATCGGACGATTTTGACGCCTTCAAACACACCTTTGAATACTTCACTCCGATCGGAAAGGCGATCGACACCGCGGTTGAAAATTATCATAAAAAAACCGGTGAATTTATTCGCGACCGTGAGACATTGCTCGCCGAACTGGGCGAGCCTGAGATCCTCGATCGTTACGGCCGCCCGTATCAGTTTATTTTTGAGGGCGAACGCCGCTTGCTTGTTACTCGAATAAGGAGCCTTGGGCCTGATGGGAAAGTTAACGAAAACTCGTGGCGGGGCGACGATTTTGATGTCTGGACAAGCCGTATCGATCTTTTCGCCGATCTTGTACAGCGCATAAACAAAGTGCAATCGGAACTTCCTAAAACGCCGCTCAACGAGACGATGTTTCGCGAGGAGCTCCGAAAGGCAGGTATCGATCTTGATAACGTCCGTGACGGTAACGGCGAGCCCGTCTACATAAACGAATCCCGATCCTCACGCTTCTGGGATCGAATAACATTCGAAACCGTCCAGAACCACGGCGAAGAAAACCGCACCTTCCACCGCATCATTACGCCGGTCACTCAAGAGATCGTTAAGTTCACTATCCGGGGCCCCGGCCGCGACCGGCGCGTCGGCACCTACGACGACGTCACCGTTATGGAGATCGTGCACGTTATTGCCGAACAGGCCCGAGACGATCTGAAGCCGGTCGCCGAAACTCTCCCCGCGGGCCATGTTAACGGAGCCGGAATGATCACCGGCACGGTGACCGATCAGTCCGGAGCCGTGGTTCCCGGAGCAGTGGTCACCGCGACAAACGATGCTACCCAGCTAGTGCGGGCGGTGACCTCGGATGCGGGTGGCCGATTTGAGTTCACCGCGCTGCCCACCGGCACATACACCCTCACGGTCGAAGCTGTCGGATTCATGCGTGCCGTCGTACTGAAGATCGAGGTCAGACCCGGCATCACAACTCGGATCAACATTCCAATGGACGTTGGAAGTGTATCTGAAACCGTATCCGTAATGGCCGAGGGCGATTCGATCAACACTACGAGCTCTTATATCGCGGGGTCAAGGTCGGAATCGACGATCTTGACGCTCCCGCTTTCAGCACGCAACGCCCTTCAGCTCGCGGCATTAAACCCCGGCACTACGGCTGGCCGGGAGCCGAATTCAACCCCGCGTCTCCGCGAATATTTTCCCGAAACACTTCTCTGGCAGCCGGAGGTTATCACCGATGCCGACGGCCGCGCCCAGGTGAAATTCCGCATGGCCGACAACATCACCACCTGGAAGATGTACGCCATCGCCTCCAGCCGCGACGGCAAGGTCGGCATCGCCGAAACAAAAGCCACCGCGTTCCAGGCTTTTTTCGCCGATCTTGACCCGCCCAAGTTCTTAACCCGGGGCGACGAGATCTTCCTCCCGGTCCAGGTGCGCAACTACACCGACACTGAGCAAGGCGTCAATGTTGAGATGGCCGGAGCTGATTGGTTCTCGTTCCTAGCGGAGCCAAAGAAAGCTCTGACCGTCCGATCGGGTGCGACCGAAAATGCTGTATTCGGCTTCCGGGCTGAGGTGCCGATCGTCGATGGCAAACAGCGCGTAACGGCGATCGCTGATACCGACTCCGACGCGATAGAAAAACCGGTCACCGTCCGGCCCGATGGGCGCGAAATGGTAAATACCGAGTCTCGATATTTCACCGGCACTACGGCCTTCGATGTCGATTTCCCCACGAATGCCCTGCCGGGAACACGCTCCGCCGAGCTCAAGATCTACCCCAATCTGATGTCGCATGTGGTCGAGTCGGTCGAAGGACTGCTTGAGCGGCCATACGGCTGCGGCGAGCAAACTATTTCGTCGACCTATCCCAACCTGATGATCCTCAAATTTGCTGGCTCGGGGTCTGAAAGTCGGATGCCCGCCGCGACCGAAGCCATGGCTCGCAAATACCTCCGCAGCGGATACGAACGCCTTGTGGGATATCAGGTCGCGGACGGCGGCTTTTCGTACTGGGGCGGCCGCGACACGCCGGACCTTGCACTAACCGCCTACGCCCTCCGGTTCCTTGCCGACGCGGCAGAATTTACCAGCGTCGACCCGTCGGTGGTCGCAAATGCCGAGAAATGGCTCTTGAGCCAACAGCGGGCTGACGGCAGCTGGGTGCAGAAATACAATTGGGAAAGCTCTGTGGATGGGAACCGTGCGAAACGAACAACAACTTACATCGCCAGGACTCTCGCAATGCTTAAAAAGATGCGAAACACCGGAGCAAGCGGCTTGGATAGCTCGCTTGACCGGGCCGTTGCTTTTCTAAAGGGCGGAAACGCCGGGATCGATGACCCCTACGCTCTGGCCCTGTATGGTCTGACCCTCGCGGATTCCGGCGACATTGCCGGCGCTCATGCAGTCGCCGAACGGATCGCCGCCTTGGCAAAAACCGAGGGAACCGGCATCTACTGGAACCTCGAGTCCAACACCGCGTTCAACGGATGGGGCTCCGCGGGACGTATCGAGACCACCGCACTTGTCGCTCAACTCCTGATGAAACTGGATCGTGAGACGGTCGCAGGTGGGCTTGTATCTAAAGCGATGCTTTTCCTTCTTAAGAACAAAGACCGCTACGGCGTATGGTATTCAACTCAGACGACCATCAACGTGCTCGATACGTTCCTCGCCGCGATGGATGGGCAGGGATCGAATTCACCTCAGAACATCGAGATATTGATAAACGGTGCACCGGCCGGCTCGTTAGAGATCGGCCCCGACAAGCTCGAACTCATAACGGTTCCCCTTTCGGACCGCTTAGCGGCGGGAGCCAACCGCGTCGAGCTTCGGTCCACGGGCCAAAGCCCGCTGATGGCATCCGTCACGGCGATCCATTATGTCGGATGGAACGATGTGCATGCCGCCGGCAGAACGGTAAACGATTCGAGAGCTCTTCATCTCGATTACAAATGTGACAAAACGTCGGCCCCGATCATGGAAGAAGTGACTTGTACCGTGGCGGCCGAACGGATCGGCTACCGCGGATACGGAATGCTGCTTGCCGAGATCGGCATCCCTCCCGGAGCTGACGTCAGCCGCGAATCGCTCGAGGCCGCGTCGGAGAATAACTGGAGCTTTGCACGTTATGAGGTGCTTCCCGACCGGATCATCGCTTATCTTTGGGCACGCCCCGGCGGCACAAACTTCAGTTTCAAGTTCCGCCCGCGTTACGGCATCAATGCAAAAACGCCCGCATCCGTTGTCTATGACTACTACAACCCGGACGCCCAAGCCGTGAACGCTCCATTGAGTTTTAAAATAGATTGACGCGCGTCCGTCGGGAATTAC
>DATHVL010000326.1:0-3973 GCA_035461325.1 Pyrinomonadaceae bacterium | reverse complement strand
CTTGGAAATCCAGCGACAATGCCCACTTCCCTGCCGCGTTGGCGGGTTTGCCGTCGCCGGCTGCGGTGTACGACGCCGGGTCGATCTCTTTGCCGTTCTTATCCATAATTTCGATCCGCGAACAATACTCGCGGGCTTGTTCCAATATTTCCCGAGCGTCTCCCACGATCACCATCGCCGAAGCATCAGGCAGTACATAGGCATTCGCCACACGCTGTACGTCCGCGGCCGTCACCGCATCCACGTTATCCCTGTAAGTTTGAAGGTAGTCATGCGGCAGCCCGTAAAGTTCTTGGTTGAGAATGAGGTTGGTCAATCCCTCCTGAGTCTCGGCCTTTATCGGAAAAACGCCGGTCAGAAAGTTCTTCGCATCGTCCAGTTCGCCATCTAGCACCTCATCCTCACGAATCCGTTCAAGTTCGTAAAAGAACTCTTTGAGCGATTCACCCGTCACCGCCGTGCGAACCTCTGCAGTGGCCTCGAAATGCCCGCCGAATCGTTTTGTATCTAGCCGCGTGTAGGCACCATAAGTGTAGCCTTTCTCCTCGCGAAGGTTCATAAACACTCGCGACGAGGCTCCCGCCCCAAGGATCTGATTCATCACGATCACGGGGAAATAGTCCGGGTGATCACGGTTGATGGCAGGGTTGGCAAGCACGATGTTCGCTTGGGCTGAGCCGGGGCGATCGACGATGGTCAGCGACCGCTCGCTCCGCGTTGGAAATTCAGCACCTTTGTGGATATGCCGATCGCCGGACTCCCAATCTCCGAAGAGGTCTTCGAGTTCGAGGAGGAACTGGTCCTTTTGTACGTCGCCTACAGCGATGAACACGGCATTGTTCGGAAGAAACACTTCCTGCCTGCGGCGTTCCAGATGCTCGCGCGTCAGACGTTCGACATCGGCCGGCGTGGGTGACACCGTGCCGTAAGGATGCTTGCCGTAGAGCAGCCGTGCCGTTTGTTCGCCGGCCAAAAAGTTCGGCTGCGAACGCTGAAATTTCAAATTCTCAAGTGTGTTCTGGCGGTATAGGGCGAGCTCGTTTTCCGGGAAGACGGGAGCGAAAACGGTCTCGGCCATCAGTTCCAGTATCTCACTGCGATACATCGAGAGGGCTGAACCGGCGACAACTGAAAAATCATGCGACGAACTGGCTGATAGGCTTGCGCCCAGCCGCTCGATCTTTTCGGCAAGCTCCGCACTCGTATGTTCGCTCGTCCCCTCAGTTACTAGCGACGTCATCGCCGACGTGAGCCCCTTGAGGTCGTTAGGGTCCCCGGCGTCCCCGGACATAAACGCCAAACGGAACGAGCAAAGCGGGATTCTATCGTCGTCAAAAATAACGACACGCAGTCCGTTCGAAAGTGTTGTTACAAAGGCCGCCGGTAGTTCGAATGCGACCGGTTCCAGCGGCTCAGGTACCGTCGTTTGAATAGCTTGAGTCATAGAGAAAACAGATCACCCTAGGCTGCGGGCACAACATCCAACAGAACGCGATTGTCCGTATCCAGGTATTCAGAAACAACTTTCCGGATCTGTTCGGGCCGAATGGCGAGCAGTTCGTCAAGTTCGGAATTCACCAGATCAGGGTCGCCGTCGTAAAGGGCGAATTCCGCGATCTGCTGGGCTCGGTTCATCGACGACTGACGCACCCTGACCGTGTCATTGATCAGCTGATTCTGAAGTTTCATCATCTCTTCTGAGGTGGGGCCGTGAGCCGCGATCGCCTCGATCTCCGTCATTATCACGCTGCGAATGCGGCTAAGGTCCTGCTCCGGCTTGGGTATTGCACCGACAAAGATACTCGATGGGCCGCGCCGTTCGTCCGTAAAACCGAATAGCTGCACAACGGATTCTTCGCCTTTCACCAACTTTTGATAAAGCCTCGAACTGTCGCCGTCGTAGAGCAGTTTGCCCGCAAGGTATAGCGCATCGAATTCCGGCGTTCGCCGGGGCGGGATCTTCCAGCCGAGCAGAAACGCGGGCAGCGGAGCGTGCGGGTCGTGCCATTCCCGGTAATCGTCTGCGATCTCAGGGGGCTCGCTGACGTCCAATGCAGGTGGGGCCGCCTGCGAAGAAATATCGCCAAAGTATTTGTCTACAAGCTTTTTCGCTGTCTCGGCTTCAAACGCGCCGGAGATCGCGAGCACCGCGTTGTTCGGTGCATAATAAACTCGGAAGAACTCCTGAACGTCCTCAACGGTTGCGTCGTCGAGGTCCTCCATCGAGCCGATGGTCGAATGTGCATTAGCAAAATTGCGATAGATCATCGAGCTGATAATGTCGAAGATCTGCCCATAGGGCTGATTGTCGTACCTCAGCCGCTTTTCTTCCTTAACCGCTTCCCGTTGATTATCAAGATTTTCCTGCGTCACTGCCAGTGATCGCATTCGGTCTGACTCCAGCCATAATGCCAGCGGCAGTTGACTGGCTGGAACGGTTTCGAAGTAGTTGGTTCGCTCGCTGGAAGTCGTGCCGTTCATTGTGCCGCCGGCCTTCATTATGTATTGGAAATGCCCCGCTTTGGGTACGTTGGCCGATCCTTGGAACATCATATGCTCGAATAAATGAGCAAAACCGGTGCGGCCCTCTCGTTCGTTCCGTGAGCCGACATCGTAATAAACCGCCACGGCAACCACCGGTACGGCCGGGTCACGGTTGAGCACGACCCGTAATCCGTTGTCCAATGTGTATTGTTCGATATCAAGCGGCGGCAGTTTGAAGGTAAGCGACATTCTATTTTCCCGTCAGTGCCTGAAAAAGGGCACTAAATGTTCGTCAATTTCGGCAGAAGTGTTGAATCAATCAAACCATTTTGCAGGCGAAAATGCAATATGATGCACCGGCGAGAAACGCTCAATACGCCCTTATTTAACATGCAAAAGCTGGCGTCGCTAAACCAATTGGTGTATGCTTTATCAACCTTGACTTGGGGGCACCCCAAACCCGACCGAAGCAACAAGACTCGCACCTGTTGACGTACGTCTGAACCGCTTCGATCACCTGCAGATCGGAAAATGGACCGCATGGCGTCCAGGAGGTTTGAATGTCAAGCGGTACACGGTCAACCCTTACACGCTACTCATTATCATTACTGATTTTCGTGATAATTATCGCGATCGCGGCTGTCGTTCGCTATTACGATATCGGCATTAATCTGTCTTTGCTGGTAATGGCCGGCTTGGTCGTGGCTGCGTGGTATCTCGGCCGGGGCCCGGGAATGTTGCTGCTCGCTCTGGTGTGGGTGGTGTCTTTCATTTTAAATCCCATTGGTCCTGATGTTTCGATACCTGTCTGGGTGATTTCGCAGATCAGCGTCCTCGCGGTTTTTGCGGTTATCATCTTGCTGGTCAGCGGGCGGCGCAGAAATGAGGCGAGGGTCCGACGACAAAGTGAATTGTTTCGAACAACGCTTTCAAGCATCGGCGATGGCGTCATATCCACCGATGTAGAAAGCCGGATCACATTCATAAATCCCGAGGCCGAGACGCTCACGGGCTGTGTGAGCGAGGACGCTCTCGGTAAGCCGCTCAAAGAGATCCTTGCTGTGAAAAGCGAGAGTACGGATCAGATGGTCCCGGATATCGTGGCCGACGTACGACAGAAAGGCTCCTCGACGGCCGAGAATGAGAACCTGATACTAAACTCATGCGACGGCAAAGAAATTCCCATTATTCTAAATGCCGCACCGATCAAGGACTTGGATGGAGCATTTCTTGGCTCAGTGATCGTTTTTCAGAATGTTACATCGCGCCGTGAAAGCGAGAGGGCGGTTATCGAGAGCGAGGCAAGGCTGCAGCAGGCTCAGAAGATAGAAGCGATCGGCACGCTTACAGGCGGTATCGCCCATGATTTCAATAACTTATTAACGGCGATACTCGGCCACACCCAACTAGCTTTGCGAAAGCTGGGCGATAGCAACCCCATCCGGCGCAATCTTGTCGAAGTGGAAAAGGCTGGTCACCGTGGTTCCGC
>DATHVL010000325.1:0-8693 GCA_035461325.1 Pyrinomonadaceae bacterium | reverse complement strand
CCTGCGTATAGGTAAGCTCGAGCTTTTTATCCGAATTCGGCGGGATCGGAAAGATCGACGCCTGCAACAGATCGCGGCCCGCATATTCCAGCAATCCCGGGTCCCGTTGACGCCGCACTATCTCGTCATATATCCGCCGTGCCTCCTCGCGCGAACGCACCTCGCCGACAAGTTTCCTGCCGTTCTCCCAGATAGCAAACTCGACGATCGAGGCCGAATCCGGGATCGGAAAAAAGTATGTGCCCTCCAGGGTCAAGCTCGTGTCGTTGCGAAATATCTGCTCTACGTGCGTCGTGGCGACCTGGCCATCGATCTTCGTATCCAGCTTTATCGATTTTACCGGCAACACTCTTGGCAGCGGCACCGGACGCGGCATCACCGGCGGCCTGCACGGACGTCTATCGCATGGGATCGGAATGATCACCCCCTGAGCCGAGGTCGAAATAGCGGACGCTAACGCTGCAACAATCGCGGCGAGTACTGTGCCGAACGCATGAATTCTCATTAGTAAATGTCTCCTGATCCGAAATTCTCCGGATAGTCTCTTTTGCTGGACACTTACTGAACGGACGAGGGTGCTTTAGCTTGCACGCGATCGACAATTTTATTCGGCTAACAAAGTAAAGCCCTCGATCCGAAGATCGAAGGCCTGGAATGAAGTAGCCGAAACTTAAAATTGATCTATTTCAGAGTTGTCCGTATGGTCGTCGTCAAGAGCCTCATCGATCTCCCGCTCCAGTTTCACGCGGATGCGCTCGACCAGGTCCTCGGCCCTCAAGATACTTCCTTCGATGTTGGCCTTATTACGCTGGACCTCATTCAAAAGGCTGCGTAAATTTGTTTGCTCGGCAGTCAATTGACGCTGCCGGGCTTCTCTAAGCTCTTCGGGCCTCAGCGAACCCATCGTTGCTACGCTTCGCTCGATCATCTCGGGCCGTGCGTCGAGCGATATCGAATCAAGCCTCATTTGAATAGAATTCTCTTTTTCGATCATCTCGAAAAGCTGCTTGCGAAGAGCCTCGACGCGCTGTTCGGCACGGGTGAGGATATCAAGATTTAGCAGCAGCCTTCTCTGCTTCGCCTCCGGGTCTTCACGTTTACTTGATTCAAGGCTGCGGATTCGTTCCTCCAATGCGGCGGTCGGGTCGGTTTTCGCGGGCTGCTCAGTTCCCTGCGGATTGGCCGGCAAGTAAATGCGGCCGTCGTCCATCGGAAAATCGTCTGCCCGGCTGATAACCTCGGCGTCCACGGGCGTCGGGGTAGGCCTCGGCCTGATCTGAGCCGACGACGCTAGTGAGGCACCGGCGATCATCGCTGCGACAAACGAAGCGGAAGCAAGGGGCTTTATAAGATTTCGTTTCATGTCCTTCTTTTGCGATCACCTTTTTCAGGCTTATCCGAGATAAAATCACCGGTTATCATCTCGACGCCGTTTTTAAGCAGTCCGACAAATGGTACTGCGTCGAGTGCAGAATTGGCCACCCCCTTGACCAGGCCCTTTCGCTTAATGTCGGTACCGACCAATGCGAGTACAATAAAAGCACCGCCGAACGGGAGCATTTTGGCACCGCGTTTGACGACCTGCCAGCCCGCGGCGTGTGCCGCTTTACGTGCGATAGTATGGTTCTTTTTTGCCATCGGTTTTCAGAGATTATACTTGCTTTATTCCGATGACAACAGCATACTTTTGTTTGCACGCTTAGTTTCTCCGCTTAGTTCCATTAATCCGTCTTTTATATGTCGTTGACAGTCACCGGACTATCGAAAATGAACGGGTCCCGATGGGTCCTCCGAAACATCGATCTTTCAGTTTCGGGAGGCTCGGTCTTGGGCGTGCTGGGCCGCAAAGGCGCCGGCAAGACCACGCTCCTGAGGGTCATCGCCGGACTTGAAAAACCCAACGGCGGGACGGTTAATACGGGACGCGAACCCAACGCAACGAACGCAGCCGATGGGATCGCCTACGTGCCGACCATGCCGGCCAGCCAATTTTGGCAGCGGGCCTTTGGCAAAACCGCGGGAACGGTCGACGCCGCCGGAAGACAGACCGAGGCGATAGACACAACGCTTCGGGGAAACGATACGGTCCTTTTGCTTGACGATGCGTTCCTGTTTTATGACCGCGAGTCAAAGCTTGCGAAAATGGCTGAGGTCCGCCGCATCGCCCGCGAACGATCGATCGCCGTTGTATACGCCGCAAACAGCTTCAACGACATTCTCGAATTCTGCGATGATGCCGTGATCATCGACAACACCGAAGTAACGCAGACAGGGTCGCCTCAGGAACTTTATGAAAACCCTGTCAGCACCGCCGTCGCCGCTTTGACGGGCCGATGCAACTTTATAGAAGCACGCCGCCTATCGTCTAGCAAGACGTTGTTGCCGGAGTTTCAGGCGATCGCCGGCGACTACCAGTTTTTCGCCCGCAAAGCCGAGCTGGCGGCAATGGGGGCGATCAATCGCAACGTCATGCTGGCCATAAGGCCCGAGCACATATCGATCTCGTTCGGAGCCTCATTTCCCGAAGACAATCTCTTGAAAGCGACGATCGCCGGTGTCCGCTTCCTCGGGCCGATGACCTTGGTCACGCTGGACGCCGAGGGCCTTACGCTGGAGGCCCTGGTGATGCGGCTTGTCGGCTTGAACATAGGCGACGAGTGTATGGTCGGCCTGCCCCCGGACAGGATCATGATCCTTAAACACTAAAAAAGGCCCTGCAAAAAGGGCCTTTCCTTATATTGTATCGGCGGCTTTAGATCGCCGGGACCAATATCATCTGAACGCGGCGGTTTCGGGCACGGTTCGCGTTCGTGTTATTCGGTGCCACCGGGATCGATGCCCCAAGCCCGCGAGTCTCGATGCGTCCATTCGGAATTCCGAATACACCGAGCCTTTCGGCTAGGATCTGCGAACGTTGGCGGGTCAACTGCTCAAGCTCCTCCGGAGTTCCCGCGTCGTCCGTATGCGACTCGATCTCGATCTTATAGTCCGGGTTTCCGTTTAATATCTCGCTCAAGGAACTAAGACGCGTGTCGATGTTCGGAGCAAATATTGCCGCACGCGGCGCCGACCAGAAGTTCTCAGGCAGCGTTACGATGATCCCGCGCTCGCTCTTTGACACCGCACCGAATTTGCGGAGCTCGCGGATCAGGGCCGCCTCGTTTGCCTGCATCGTTCGAAGCTTGTCGTCTCGCAAACGTGCGTCCTCTTCCGCACGCTTTTCATTCTCGATCACGGTCAGCTTGGCTTTTACATTCGACGCCTCGAGCTGCGACCGTCCAAGCTCTTCGCGAAGACGGCCGTTCTCGGCGCGAAGTTCCCTGATCTGCTCGCTATAGGTGTTGGCATCGCGTTCCGAAAGTTCCCTATATCGCGTCTCTTCGCTGATCCGCTTCTTAAGTTCCTCTACTTCCTGGCGTGCCGCGGTGAGTTGATCCTCGATCTGACGAACCTCGGCGTCGGCACGGGTTTGCTCGTTCCTCTTCTCCCTGGCCTCCGCCCGGGTTATCGCATTCGACTCGGCTCGCGCGGCGGTGCTTATAGCACGCCGTGCAGTGATATCCACCTCGTCTTCCTTTCTTCCGGCCGACCATGCGTCTTCTGCGTTCTTAAGCAGCATGTCCGCCTCGGCCAGGTCTTCGGCGGCGTCGCGGTCAGCCCCGGCGAAACGTGCCAGCGCAACGGCTTGCTTTGCCTGCAGTAAGGTAGACGGCATTTTCGAATAGTCGATCTCGGCGATCTCCGGCGTTCTCGAATCGCGGAAATAGTCGCTCGAGTTGCCGAAATACTGAACCGCCGGCACTGTTGCTATGGTGCGGCCGCTGCGTGCTACCGGATTTAGATTCTCGAGCATTATCTCCTGGCTCGGCCGTCGAACAAGGAAATGCGGTTCCGCTGTGATTATCAGCGCAAAGGTTTGCAGTGGCGTCGTAACCCTGATCTTTGAATCGAATTCAAAAAAACCTCGCCGCTTGATCTCGCCAAGATTATCCGCATGGCCATCCGGCGAGATCGCCCACAACACATAGGTTGCGTAACCCGCACCCAATTCGAACGGACGCGGCATCTTTGAAACCGAGAGGTCGATCTCGGTACCGTTTCGGCTCGTTCGCCTCATCTTTGCCTCGCCCTTCATTCGCGGAAAACGGGTTGTCCCGCGAAATTGCAGCGTGACCTGTTCGTCCAGGGGATAGGTCACGGCCGTGGTTCGCCGTGTTATATCAAGCTGCCCGAAAATATTGGAGTCGAAAAGAAAGAGTGCGATTATGAGCAGAAAAAGGCTCTTGTATGATCCGGATGTTTGCATTGGGTATTTCTCCTGGAGGAAGTGCTCTTAGCAAAGATGCCACAAACCGGCAAACCGTTGCAAATATCGACCGATTTTGGACATTGTTTTCAGGTTAAAGTATATTCGACTCTTTATCCGCTAAATGGAAGATCTAAAGCGACTTTTGAGATACGTACGTCCGCACTGGGGGGCGTTCGTATTTGCCATCATCTCTATGATCCTGGTTGCCGTATTCGAAACGGCGATCGGCGTACTGCTTGTCCCGATCTTTGACCAGTTCATTCCGTCCACCGGAAGCGGTTCGTCGCTAATCGCAACGTTCCAACAGCTTATCCCCCGAGAGCCATGGTACGAAGCCTGGATCACGATCGCATCGCTTTTGATCATATTCACCGCGCTAAAGGGCGTCGCGGAGTACTTCTCTTCTTATCTGATGGCAAAGATCGGGCAGTCGGCGGTGCTCGATCTTCGCCAACAGCTTTATGACCATCTCCTCAAACAATCAGCCGGATTTTTCGAACGCCAGCGCACTAACTTTCTGGTCTCGAGAGTTGTCGTAAGTTGCGCCGCGATCGAACAGGCGGTTTCTGCAAATCTGCGGGATGTGCTTCGCGAGAGCTTTATGCTCGTGTTCTTCCTGGGTGCGGCATTTTACTTCAACTGGCGGCTGATGCTGGGGGCTCTTATCATTGCTCCGATCATCGCGATCCTCACAACAAAATTCAGCAAAGCTCTGCGCCGCTTGGCCGAGGTTTCTTTCGAGGGGAACAAGGCCCTGACTGATACTGTGCAGGAGACGCTCTCGAATCAGGCACTCGTGAAGGCTTACATGGCCGAGCCGCGTGAGCGTACTCGGTTCGCGAAGGTGGCCAATGTGATCGCCCGGGCGAATCTGCGTTCGGGCCGTATCGCCGCCACCTCCCCGCCGACCATCGAACTTATCGGCACGATCGCTCTTGTGATACTGCTCTATTTCGGCCTCAGGGAGATAAATCTCGGCCGAATGGAATCTGCCGAATTCTTTGCTTTCATCTATTTCCTCTTCCGCAGTTACGACCCGATGCGAAAGATCTCGCGGCAGCACAACGAGATATCTAAGGCATTCGCCGCCGCCAAGGATGTCTGGGACGTTCTCGATGAAAGCGACGTGCTGCCGGAACGCCCGGACGCCGTTGAACTCGCTCCGCTCCAAAAAGAGATACGGCTCGATAACGTTTCATTCCGATATGGTGAGGAGAATAAGTCTGTCGTATCGAATCTCTCATTGCGGATCCCGAAGGGCCGTATGGTGGCCCTTGTCGGCGAAAGCGGCGGCGGCAAATCAAGCCTCATCAAACTCGTCCAGCGCCTCTACGACCCGGTCGAGGGCTCCATAACCTGGGACGGAACCGACCTCCGCGATGCTGGCATCTCGAGCCTCAAAAAGCAGATCGCCCTCGTGACGCAGGAGACGGTACTTTTCAATGATTCGGTGCGATACAACATCTCATATGGCGCTCCCGACGCCACCGAGGCCCAGATCGCCGAGGCTGCCCGCGTCGCATTCGCTCACGAATTTATCGAGGAGCTTCCGCAAAAATATGACACGGTCGTAGGCGAGCGAGGTATATTCCTCTCCGGCGGACAGCGTCAGCGGATCGCTATCGCTCGTGCAGTACTAGTTGATGCCCCGGTGCTGATCCTCGATGAGGCGACGTCGGCTCTTGATGCTGAATCCGAACGACTCGTCCAAAAGGCACTCGCCAATCTGATGAAGGGCAAGACGTCGATCGTGATAGCCCACCGGCTCTCAACGGTACGCCGGGCGGACATCATTGTCGTAATGGAACGCGGCCGGATTATCGAGAGCGGAACGCATTCGGAGTTGCTAACCGAGAGTGGGAAATACAAAAGGCTCTACGAGCTGCAGTTCGCCGGCGACGAAGACGATTTTGATGATTAACCGGCGTTCTCTTCGACCCGCTTTTTTAAGCGTTTCAGGTCACCCGCTATCCAGTCCTGAACTGCCCGATTGAGTGCGGTCGCTGGTATCTGGTATTCATTCTCGCCGATGCTCTGAATGCGGACCTTCGCTAGGGTGCCCCCATCGATGTCGCCTAGTTCATAGCGTATCTTCATCTGAAAAGGTTCGTCCGCTGCAATTTCAGCGAACATCCCCTCGTCAACTCGCGTCACCTGATAAACCGTGGAATAGTTCCTTCCCAAAAAGGTCCCAACACGCTCTACCTTTGAGCCCGTTTCAAGCTGCCCGGGCGAATGCGGAAATACGTTCGTCAGGCCTGTGATCCACAGCTTGTCGTTTTTGGGGTCAAACATCACGTCGGCAACCTCGGAACGCGGTCGCTCGATAAAGATCTCTGCCTTCGCATCAACGGACATCGTTTATTTTCTCCGGAATTGAACTGGATGTTGGGAGCGGAACGTGGGTAAGAATACCAACACAAAGCAAGCCGTGTAAAGCCCCGCATTTTTGGATGTCGGTAGTATGTTGCATAATAGGTCTTTTTACGAGGGCCTCTCACCGCATCGCAAAACCTATTATGAGATCAATGACCGGCTTCGGCCGCGGATCAGTAAGCGACGGGAACTATTCGATCTCCATCGAACTCAAGACCGTCAACAACCGCTTTCTTGACGTCAATCTTAGGCTTGGCGGCGAACTTCAGGCGATCGAGCCCAATCTAAAACGCCTTATCCAGGACCGCCTTTCGCGTGGCCGAGTAGACGTAAACTTCCAATACGACCGCAGCGACGAGGTCGTATACGAGCTGAATCGTCCGCTTATCGAAGGCTATCTTCACGCGATGAAGGATATGAAGTCAGAATTCGAGCTCGCCGGCGATCCTGACCTCAACGTCATCGCCCGGCTGCCTAACGTACTGGTCTCTAAACGCGACGAACTAGACGAAGAGTTTTTCGCCGCCGCTGAGACTGCCGCGGATCTTGCTCTCGACGATCTCCAGCAGATGCGTGAGAAAGAGGGCGAACTGCTCGCCCAGGAGCTGTCCGCAAGGCTCGACGATATCGAAACCCGGCTCGTGCCTATCGAGTCTGAGTCCGGAAATATTCGCGACGAGTATCATGATCGCTTGGGTAAACGCATCAGCGAGATGCTGTCAAAGAGCGATTCCCAGATCGAACTTGATCAAGCCCGGCTCGCTCAGGAGGTCGCGTATCTTGCGGATCGCGCGGACATCTCCGAAGAGATCGCACGGCTTAAGACGCATATCGAACATTTTCGACAGATCATGGGCGAGGAAAAAGAGGTCGGTAAGCGGCTCGACTTCCTGACCCAGGAACTCAATCGCGAGGCCAACACCATCACCTCCAAGACAAGCAATATGGTGGTCAAAGAAAATGCCCTGCAAATAAAGAGCGATATCGAGAAGATCCGCGAGCAGGTGCAGAATGTCGAATAGCGAGGATGAAAGGTAATCTGATCATCATCACCTCACCCTCCGGCGGCGGCAAAGGCACGCTGATCCGCGAGGTGCGGTCGGCGATCCCCGAGATCGCATATTCGGTGTCCCTGACCACACGTGCGCCGCGGTGGGGCGAAGAGGACGGCCGCGATTATCATTTTGTAACACCGCAGGAGTTCAAAGACTGCATCGAGAGCAACGGCTTCCTGGAGTATGCCGAGGTCCACGGAAATTTGTACGGCACCTCAAAGGCACAGACCGAGCGCTTTACCGCCGTGGGCCGCGACGTGATCCTGGAAATAGATGTGCAGGGGGCAATGAGCGTGATGGGAACGGCTCCCGACGCCGTAAGCATCTTTATCATGCCGCCTTCCTTTGAGGTATTGCAGGCCCGTTTGACCTCGCGGAATACAGAAGATGCCGCCGGCCTGCAATTGCGTCTTAAGAACTCTCGCCTCGAAGTGCAGCACTACGACCGGTTCAAATATCTGGTGATCAACGACGAGGTCCGTGCGGCATCGCGGGCGATCGCCTCTATAATTCTGGCCGAACGACACCTAAGGATTAGACAAACCGAGTCTATTCAAGCTATTCTAGATAGTTTCGCACCGTCGAAATCTTCAACATCCGGAGAATAGCATTTTATGGCTAACGCAAAGGCAACTGAAATAGAAGAGTCCGAAGACCAAGACCACGAGATTATTGATCCGCCCGCGATCGATTCGAAATACAGAATGATCATCCTTGCTGCCCAGCGAAGCAAGCAGCTTCAGCGTGGAGCCCTCTCTCGTACGGATATTGACACCCGACGAAGCAAAGCAACACGAGTGGCCATGCGCGAGTTGGCGGAACGAAAGATCAACTTTTCGTATACCGATCAGGAAGGCGGCGCCGAGGCACCGGCCTAAATACAGGATCTGAGAATGCAAAAGGGCCGTCCCTCGACGGCCCTTTTTATTTTTTTGAAGATCGGTCGGATTAGC
>DATHVL010000324.1:0-8032 GCA_035461325.1 Pyrinomonadaceae bacterium | reverse complement strand
TCGTCGTGAAGATGCCGCTCTCCGCTGTCGAATCGATCGCCGGAAGCGGAATGGCGGACTATATTTCACCGGACCGGGCGACTGCATTCACCGGCCACTTGGAAACGACAACGGGTGCCGAGGCCGTACGGGACCAGTCCGCGGCGGCTCCGCTTGCCTCCGGTGACCACCGGTTGGACGGTACAGGTGTTGGTGTTGCAATTCTTGATTCAGGTATCGACGGCGGCCACGCAGCTTTTCGAAAGAACGGCTCATCCCGCATTGTGGCAGCGACCGATTTTACGAACTCAGGAACCAATGACCCGAACGGCCACGGTTCGCACGTGGGGGGCCTCGCGGTCGGCAGTTCGGCGATAAACGGCGGTGCCTATCGAGGGATCGCTCCTGATGCCGACATTGTCAATGTTAAGGTTCTCAACTACAACGGCACCGGTCAGACCTCATGGCTGCTTAACGGCCTGAACTGGGTGCTGGAGAACCGCGAGCAATTCAACATCCGCGTGGTAAACCTCAGCCTCGGAACACTGGCGATCGATACCTATACAAATGATCCTCTCTGCCGAAAGGTCAAGCAGCTTTCGGAAGCAGGTATCGTAGTGGTCACTGCGGCAGGTAACCTCGGCCGCCATCCGGAAGGCGGAAAGCTCTACGGTGCAATAAACTCGCCTGCAAACAGCCCTTACGCTATTACGGTCGGCGCGAGCAATAGCTTCGGCACGGCCGGCCGCGGGGACGATGTGGTAACTACCTATTCGTCCCGGGGCCCGACGCGAAGTTTCTACACGAACGAGAACGGCGTCAAGATCCACGACAACGTGATCAAGCCCGACCTCGTAGCCCCCGGAAATTCAGTTATTTCCTCGGTCAGAAAGACGAGCAGGTTGGCATCGATCCAACCCGATATGGTTCTATCGATCAACGGCATCGGCTCGGACGCCTACATGTACCAGAGCGGCACCTCGATGTCTGCTCCTCTTGTCACCGGTGCCGTCGCACTGATGTATGAGGCTAATCCGAATCTGACACCGGGAATGGTCAAGGCGCTCCTACAGTATTCAGCTCAGCCCATCAGCGGCGCTGAGATGTTCGAACAGGGAGCGGGGCAGCTTAATATTGAAGGGGCGATCCGGCTCACGCGTTCGCTGAGGAGTGATCTTGCGTTTGGCTCGATGGAGCGGGGTTCGTTAATGGTCGCCGACAGTTGGTCGATGCCGGTTGCAAACACCGAGATCGGAGGACATGCCTTTCCGTGGTCCTCGCTCATCCTGTCGAACCATGCATTCATCACCGGGACGAACCTCATATCCTATTTCCAGAACGCCTATCGGCTGATGAATGTCGCCAACGACGGAGTTCTTCTATCGGGCAGCACGCAGTCACTCGACACCGACAACTTTTACACCGCCGGTCTTTCGCTAAATGCGAACATTATGCTGAGTGACGGTGGTGCCCTCGGTTCGGGAACCGCCAGGCTCCTTCCGGGAGTTCTTATCGGCGACGGAGTCCTGATCGGCGACGGCGTTTTGATTGGGGATGGCGTGCTGATCGGCGACGGAGTCCTCATCGGTGATGGGGTTCTCATCGGCGACGGCGTGCTGATCGGCGACGGTGTACTTATCGGAGATCGTACAGCTCGAATGGAGTAAAGCAACTCACTGTTTTTCATCGTATTGCCCACGCTCGTCCGCCGTTCACCGGGGAGAATATTATGGACAGGGCCAGTTTGAATAGGGCATACTAGTCAAGGTGCGGATCTCATTCGCACCTTGACCGCATACACAAACCTAATTTCGTAACGCCTCCCACGGTTGTTTGTCCGCTTAGATCGCGGCCCCAAAACACCCGAATAATCCGTGATTGGTAACAGGCGAACTCTCTTAGATTGGTATACCTACGGCTTGATCGCGGCCGGTACGTGCTGCGTGGTGCTCGCCGCCTACTACCTTCCCTCTACAGCGATCGACATCAACCTAGGAATACTCGCGGCGCTGACTATCGGCCTCGGCTCGCGTGTTACGATCCCCATTCCTCGCCTCAGCTCGCACATCTCGGTTTCAGACACTTTCATTTTTCTCACGCTGCTTCTTTACGGCGGTGAGGCGGCGGTGATATTGGCCGCCGTCGAAGCGTTTGTGTCTGCACGGCGGTTCTGCAGCAAGCAGATCAACGTTTTGTTCAACGCCGCGGCGATGGCGGTATCGATCTCCGCCGTGACCATGGTATTACGCGGCTATGGGCTATACTCAGAGGACAAGCTACATGGGCATCAGGGGCATGTTGCGGATTTTATTCTCGCGATGTCGGCGATCGTCGTCACGCAGTTCCTCTTCAACACATTTGCGGTCGCCATTCACGACGCCATTCGCGAACGACAGCCTGTCTTCGAAACATGGCGGACAAAATACAGCTGGTCCTTTCTCACATACCTTGCGGGTGCTGCCGGTGCAGGGGCCCTGGTCCGGCTGGTGGATATGGCAGGTTTTGCCGTAATGTTCGCCGCGGTGCCAATTATCTTTTTCATCTTTTACACCTACCGGATGCACCTCAAGAACGTGGAGCTTTCTATTGAGCAAGCCAAGAAGGCACACGAGTACGCTAACGCGTTGAAAGAACGCTCTGTCGCACTCCGCGAATCGGAAGAGAGATTTAGGAGTGCGTTCAACTATGCTCCAATCGGCATCGCGCTCGTTTCTGCGACCGGTAAATGGCTAAAAGTGAACAAAGCGATGTCGCGGATCCTAGGTTACTCCGTGGCGGAATTTCGTTCGATGCACTTTCAATCAATGCTTTTTCAGAATGACCTGGGCACCGCTCTCGTCAAGATCAACGACGTGCTTGCCGGCCGGGTCCACAGCTGTCAGTTGGAGCACCGTTACGTTCACAAGTCAGGAAAGACGGTCTGGGCCTCGTGGAGCGTCTCCGCCGCGAGCGAAAGCAGCACGGAACAGTCTCACTTGATCTTTCAAATTCAGGACATCACCGATCGCAAACTGGCAGAAGAAAAGCTGCAGCACGAGGCCACTCACGACGCCCTGACGGGCCTGCCGAACCGGGCCCATTTTCTGAATCGGCTCGAAGAAGCTCTCGAAAAGTCACGCCGCGACCCGAAATATAAGGTCAGCGTTCTGTTTATCGACCTCGATCGCTTTAAGTATGTGAACGACAGTCTGGGTCATTTTATCGGCGATAGACTATTGATCGCGATCGCCGACCGGCTTAAGGGCTCGATGCGGCCTCCGGACATGGTCGCGCGCCTCGGGGGGGACGAATTCATCGTGCTGGTCGAGGGCCGGTATTACATGGAAAAGGTGACGCGCGTGGCGGACCGGATCCAGGAAAATTTGAGTGCCCCCTTCATAGTCCAGGATCATGAGATCTACAGCTCGGCGAGCATCGGTATTCTCCACGCGACCGAACAGCATCGTACATCTGAAGATATGATGCGGGATGCCGATACCGCCATGTATCA
This sequence comes from Pyrinomonadaceae bacterium, assembly GCA_035461325.1. GTDB lineage: Bacteria > Acidobacteriota > Blastocatellia > Pyrinomonadales > Pyrinomonadaceae > OLB17. Next base: position 4,563 of record DATHVL010000324.1, on the reverse strand, counting down.
CGCAAAGCGCTCCGGCAAGGCAAGACACGAGACATTTAATGAGGCGATGCGCACAGCGGTTCGCGAAACGCTTCTGCTTGAAACCGATCTTCGCCGCGCGATCCAGAATGAGGAGCTTGAGGTATTTTATCAGCCGATCTTCTTGCTCGATGACGACACCATCACGGGGGTTGAGGCCCTCGCGCGCTGGGAGCACCCGATACACGGGATCGTATCCCCTGCGAAATTTGTCCCGCTGGCCGAAGAGATCGGCTGGATCGATCAGCTCGGAGAGCAGATCCTCCGTCGAGCCTGCCGTGAAATGGCTGCTACCTTTAGTGCGGCCGGCCCGCAGCGCCAATTGAAGCTCAGCGTTAACCTTTCTTGCAAACAATTTGCCCGGCCGGACGTTGTCACGCGTATAAACTCGATCCTGGACGAAACGGGATTTTCGCCGCTCTATCTGAAACTGGAGATCACCGAGTCGATCGTACTGGAGTACCAAGAACGGGTGATCGAAATGCTGCACAAGCTGCGCGACCTCGGCATTGAACTGGACATTGACGATTTCGGGACAGGATACTCAAACCTTGGCTACCTTTGCCGGCTGCCTCTGTCGACACTTAAGATCGATCGTTCATTCGTTACCCCCATCAACGAAGAGGGTGCAAATTCGGAGATCGTCAGGACTATCATCGCAATGGCCCGCAATTTAGGGTTGAGTGTCGTTGCCGAAGGTATCGAAACCGAGGCCCAACTACACGCCCTGAAAATGCTCGGCTGCGAGCGGGGCCAAGGCTACTACTTTGCCAAGCCAATGAGCCGGCACGAGATCCATCGCTTCCTCGTCGAACGTGTCGATCTTCCATTGCCCCCGCATCTGGACGACATTCCCGTACTATCGACGCTACAATAAAAAAAGGCCGCTCAATAGCGGCGACCCTTCAAACTTCAGTTAGTGCCCGTCTATTCTATTTCTTCAGCCAGCCAAACAAAGCGTTGACAGTTATGTCTCGATTGGTGTCGTATATTGCCCGCGGCAGCGGTATCGACATAGGACATACTTCGAGGCAATTTTGCGCATTTCCGCAATTTGTAATGCCGTCGTCTCCCATCAGGCCGTTCAGCCTCTCATCCATGGTGATCTTGCCGGTCGGATGCATATTAAATAGCCGAGCCTGAGCGATCGCCTGCGGCCCGATATAGTTATCGCCATCATATTGGGGACAGGCCTCAAGGCAGCAGCCGCAGGTCATGCAACGCGAATAGGCGTATCTTTCTTGAGCGACCTCGTTCGATATCGCAGGACCCGGGCCGAGGGCGTAGCTGCCGTCGAGCTCGATCCATGCCTCGACCTGTTTTAGATGATCGAACATCCTCGTTCTATCGACCTTGAGGTCGCGAATGTTCGGAAACTTCGACATCGGCTCAAGTGTGACGGTATCGCTGCCCGATTCGAGCAAGAGGTCGTCGATCAGGGCCGAACATGATTGCCTCACGCGGCCGTCGATAACCATCGTACAGATGCCGCAGACCTGCTCAAGACAGCTCATATCCCATACGGGCGGGGTCGTGCGTTTGCCCTCGACCGTTACCGGGTCTTTACGAATGTCCATTAATGCCGAGATCACATTGAGGTTGCGCCGATAGGGGAGCTCAAATGTCTCCCACGTCACCGGGGCGTCCGGCTTCTCGCGTCGCTGGACCTTTAGCTTAAACTTTGCCGGCGGCTTTTCTAGCCGTTTCTTTTCGATGTGTCCGTTTGTGCTCATTGCTTTCGCCGTTACCCGTTATCCTTGAACGACCCGCCCTCCTTGATCTTTTCGCCGTCCTTGACCCAACGCTCTTCGCGGCCCTCGGGTTTCAGCTCGGCTCCGGGTTCCGGAACCTGTTTAGCTGCCTTCCCCTTCGAATAGTCACGTTTACGCGGCACGACAAGCGAAACGTCGACCGGCTCATAACTGAACACGGGCGACTCGGCGGAGTACTCGGCGATGGTCGTTTTCAGCCATTCATCATCATTACGATCCGGAAACTCGGGTTTATAATGCGCACCACGTGATTCGTCGCGGTTTAGCGCTCCCAGCGTGATAACCCGAGCGAGCTCGAGCATATTCCACAACTGCCTAGCGTGCGGAACGGCCTGCGTGGCCCACAGGTTAGAATCGTTGATCGAAATGTTCAAGAAGCGTTCCCTCAGCTCCAGGATCTTGTCGTCGGTCGCTTTTAGCTTGTCGTTGTACCTGACGACCGTGACGTTGTCGGTCATCCATTTGCCGAGCTCATCGTGGAGTTTGTATTGGTTCTCGGTTCCCTTGCTCTTGACGATGCTGTCGTTGATCTCCTGCTGTCGGCGAAGCTCTTCGTCATAGATGCCGTTCGTCTCAGAGGCTCCCCGCTCGACGTTCTTTGCATATTCGAGCGCCGAGGGCGCAGCGACGAACCCGCCGTAAACACATGATACAAGGGAGTTTGCACCGAGGCGGTTGGCGCCGTGAACTGAATAATCGCATTCACCGGCGGCAAACAGCCCGGGGATATTTGTCCGCTGTTCGAAGTCGACCCACAGGCCGCCCATTGAGTAGTGCACGCCCGGGAATATCCGCATCGGAACATGCCGCGGGTCGTCGCCGACGAACATCTCATAGATCTCAAGGATCGCGCCGAGCTTTCGAGTGAGCGTATCGGCCGGTATGTGAGTGAGATCGAGATAGACCTGATTATCGCCGCCCACGCCGTGGCCGTCTATGCACACCTGAAAGATCTCACGCGTCGCGATGTCGCGCGGCACTAAGTTGCCGTATGCCGGATATTTTTCTTCGAGGAAGTACCAACGCTCGGCTTCGGGAATCTCTTTCGGGTTGCGCGTGTCGCCATCGTTTTTTGGCACCCACACGCGGCCGCCTTCGCCGCGTGCCGATTCGCTCATCAGCCGCAGTTTGTCCTCACCCGGAATGGATGTCGGGTGGACCTGGATGAACTCGCCGTTGGCATAGCGTGCGCCTTGTTGATAACAGGCCGAAACCGCACTGCCGGTGCAGGTCATCGAGTTCGTCGATTTGCCGAAGATCAACCCGGGCCCGCCAGTCGCCATTATGACGGCATCAGCCTGAAATGCTTTCAGCTCAAGCGTTTGCAGATTCATCGCGATCAGGCCGCGGCAAACCTGCTGCTCATCAAGCACGAGCGAGAGCATCTCCCAGCCTTCGTACTTATTTACGGTCCCGGCGACCTCAAATTTTCTCACCTGCTCATCGAGAGCGTAAAGCAGTTGCTGGCCGGTGGAGGCTCCCGCAAAGGCCGTTCGGTTATGAAGCGTTCCGCCGAAGCGGCGAAAATCCAGGAGCCCTTCTTTCGTCCGCGAAAATGGCACGCCCATCCGGTCAAAGAGATAAATGATCTCGGGCGCCATGTCCGTCATCCGCTTGACGGGAGGTTGATTGGCTAAAAAGTCTCCGCCGTAAACGGTGTCGTCTAAATGCTTTGCGGGCGAATCGCCTTCGCCTTTTGTGTTAACAGCACCGTTTATGCCGCCCTGGGCACATACGGAGTGAGACCGTTTCACCGGCACTACAGAGATCAGGTCGACCTCGTGGCCCGCCTCGGCGATCTTCATCGCCGCCGCAAGTCCGGCGAGCCCGCCGCCGACGATCGCTATTTTTGTTCCGCTTGCCATATTAGTTTTCCGGCCTCGCCTCGACCCGCCGCGGGGGAGTGTATTCCTCTGAGACCTCGCACATGAACTGCGGCATCAAACCGCACGGGCGAATGAATGCGACGGCGGCATTCGTGCCTACTGCCAAGAGCCCGGCCGCCAATGCGACACATGCATACAACGCATACTTTTGCGCACGCTCGCCGATGACGATTCCCCAATCCACCGCGAACAGCCAGAACCCGTAAGCAAGATGCCACGCCGTTGCCGCAACGCCGAGGATATAGACGAACAGTACCCACGGGATCGCGAATTCCGCCGCGACTATATCGAACGCCAGATCCGCATTACCGGCTACCGGCGTTAGATTAAGGCCGGGGATGAGTCCGAATCGCAGGTTAAGAATGTGGAACGTCAAAAATACAAACAAAAATATTCCCGTCGCCCGCTGCATTACATAGAACCAGTTCCGTGCATAGGGGTAAGGCCCGACGTTCGGCCTCGCTTCGGTGGAAATTATCACTCCGTAGATCGAGTGAAACAACAGCGGGATGAAGATCCCGAAGATCTCCAGCAGCAATAAAAACGGGATGGCGTGGATATCCGCAACCGCTTTTTCGAAGCTTTCCTCACCGTTCATCGCCTTTGCATTCGTGAACATGTGAACGAAAAAGAAAAGCCCGAGCGGCACAACGCCGGTCAGTTGGTGCAGCTTTCGAAGAATGAAATTCCAGCTATACTTTATGGCCATGCAAGTCTGAGGTCGGTTCCTCTATTCGGGGGTCGAATTCTTGAAATTTTAATTCTATTCCCCTAAATGAGCAATTCCCGAGCGTAACTTTAATAGTAATCCGTTTTTTTAAAAGTTAAAATGAATTCCATTAGCAGAATTTTTAAGCATAGCTGATAAGAAATAATGCATATAGAGA
>DATHVL010000323.1:0-2818 GCA_035461325.1 Pyrinomonadaceae bacterium | reverse complement strand
TACAATCGCTCGGGGGCACCGAGCCGCCCAATCGGCGTATACTCCCGTATCAGGAACGTGACGATTCGGTAGCGCCGCCTGCCGAAAACGGCGAGCGCCCGAGCCAGTTCGTGATAGTTGAGTATCCGGCGGTGGTTGACGGCAGCGAGCTTCGTGATTCACAGGCTGTCTCGCGCACGGGCAACGAGGGCGATTATCAGATCTCGTTCGCTTTTAAGCCGTCAGGCGCACAGAAGTTTGGCGACTGGACGGGTCGCAATATCAATAATTACATGGCCGTCGTTCTCAACGACGAGGTGAAATCGGCAGCATACATCCGCTCGCAGATATTTGATCAGGGCGAGATCTCGGGCCGCTTTACACGGGCGACCGCCGAGGACCTGGCCTTGACGCTTCGTTCGGGTGCTCTTCCTGCAAAGATCGAATATCTCGAGGAACGCACAGTTGGCCCGAGCCTTGGGGCCGATTCCATCCGAGCCGGGCTTACAGCTTCGCTCGCGGGTTTCGCTTTTATCATTGCCTTCATGCTCTTTTACTACAGAGCATCGGGTATTAACGCGGTCGTAGCTCTGATGCTGAATATGCTGCTGACCGTGGCGGGCCTGGTCCTGCTCGACTCGACATTGACGCTGCCGGGGATCGCCGGCTTCCTGCTGGGCATCGGCATGGCGGTCGACGCTAACGTACTTGTGTTTGAGCGTATGAGGGAGGAACTGCGCGATGGCTCAACGGTCGCTGATGCGGTGAATAACGGCTTCGACCGGGCGTTCATTACGATCATCGACTCGAACGTCACGACCATAATTGCCGCGGTTATCCTGTATATGTACGGCTCGAGCACCATCCGCGGATTTGCGGTGACGCTGATCCTGGCGCTTTTGATAAATCTTTTCACGGCTGTATTCGTTTCAAGGACCATCTTTATGTGGATCCTTCAGCGTAATCCCGAAATGAAGAGGTTAAGTATTTAACGGTAGGGAGCTTTTAGGCATTTGCCCGCGAGGAAGCGCCAGCTGCCTGCTTTAATTCAAAATGTTTCAAATTTTTCCTAATATCAACGTTGACTGGATGGGCCTTCGCAAGCCCTTCGTCTTCATATCGATCGCCGTTCTGCTTGCGGGACTGATCTCGGCCGCGGGCCGTCAACTCACGCCGGGCGGCACCGATGCGTTTAACCTTGGCGTCGATTTCCAGGGCGGCACCGTCATCACCGTCAAGTTCAGAGAGAAGCCCGGCCCCGATCAGATCCGGGCCGCGCTTAACAACGTCGGCGTGACCGAGCCCATAATCCAGGATTCGACCGATAAGACCGACGAAGTGCTCATTAAGATCCCGATCGTCGAGGGGCGTGAAGATATAGGGGCACCTGCGGCAACCGAACAGCCGGCCGAACAGCCCGCTGATGTCAACGCGAATATCGCCGCCGGCACCGCACCCGGTGAGCAGCCCGCGGCCGCCGCAGGCTCGACCCAGGTCGAACGCGGTCGTCAGATCGTAAAATCGGCCCTCGACACGTTCGGTCGTGAAGCAACACCCGGTACTCTGCTGGCACAGGACCCCGAAGCGGCGTACCAGATCGTCGGAACAGATTCCGTCGGGCCCATCGCCGGTAAGCAGCTACGCGACGCCGCGGTGATCGCCACGCTGTTAGGATTAACCGGGATGCTGCTCTTCATCGCGTTCCGCTATGACTGGACATACGCAGCCGGTGCCGTTGTCGCCGTCTTCCACGACGTACTGGTGACGCTCGCGTTTTTCTCGCTGTTCCAGTGGGAGGTCAGCCTTACGGTGCTTGCGGCGCTGCTGACGCTTGTAGGCTTCTCGGTAAACGACTCGATCGTTATTTTTGACCGTATCCGCGAGAATGTTACCCGAAACCGCACTGAATCGCTTTACAGCCTGACGAACAAGGCGATCAACCAGACAATGTCCCGGACCATCATCACGAACGGGCTTACGTTCCTAGCGGTGCTGGCGCTTGTCATCTGGGGCGGCGAGGTGCTGCGAGGATTCTCACTCGCGCTCCTGGTCGGCTCCGTCACGGGGACCTTTTCGACTATCGCTATCGCGAGCCCGATCGCCATTTGGTGGCAGAGCAAGCTTGGTCGCGCCGAAATGAAGGACGTGCAGGCTCCCAAAGGATCGGCTGGAGAGAAACTGGCCTCGGCCTCGCGGCGGTCGGTCACGCGTCGGCCGGTGACCCGTTAGCGGCCGAACCGCCGGCGTGATTAACCAAGATTGATAAAATTCGGAAAAATATAACCTATTTCGCCGAAATGGCCTTTGCCATTCTTGACTTTCGATTTGTGAGAATTTATTCTTTCTTACGTTGCTGGTCAATTAAATACTTCGTATCTGCTTTTGTTCGTTTTTCTTTGGCAGGGAAAACGAGCAACGTGGGACTTTTGTTTAGATTGCCGGCAGAGTCAATTTGCCCCGCACTTAATGGACGAAGGTTCACACGAAAGGAAAGTCAGGTTCGGATCTCACATGACGCAGTCGTGACGACATCATTTCGTCTGCAACGCGGGGTTCGTGTCCTTACATCGTACTTTCAGCAAAGATAAAAGCCCCTTGACCTGAGTTTGGCACCGGAAGACAGGGAGGAATAGAAAATGTTAGATCAATTAGTTGAGTCAAAAAGTCACGCCTCAGAAGACACAAAGCGTAGCGGGTTTCTGCTGACGACGGCTGTCATTATGGTGTCGATCTTGCTCAGCGCCTGGCTTTACAGCCTCTTCGCAAAAGACTTCCAAATGGGAGCTGACGATCTGTCGCTGCAGACGCTTGTCGCCCCGCCGGTAGTCGAAGAAGCTCC
>DATHVL010000322.1:0-8906 GCA_035461325.1 Pyrinomonadaceae bacterium | reverse complement strand
AAGGCGTACTTAATGTCGGTACTGAAAGCGGCAACAGCCTCGGCGGCGGCGCCGGTGGTGAATGGATCATCGAGGGCGGTACGATCAACACGGCCGGCCGTATGCAGACCGCGAGTTCGGTGTCGGTCTACATTTCCGCTGGGACGATCAATGTTTGCACGGTCGGCAATACTCTGACCACAGCTTGCTTTGGCTTTACATCAACGCTCGGCACTTTTGAGATGTCGGGCGGCGATATATACCTGGTTCAAGTTAGCTCGGGCGCCACCGCAACCAGCCGGCGTGCGTACTCGGTACACACTAATTCGGTGATGACCGGCGGCACCGTGCATGTCGGAACCGCGGCAACGACCGGTGCCTCGGGCGATTTCGAAATGAGAATGCTCGGGAATGCGCCGAACATTGTCGTAAACGGAGACACGAACGGTAAGGCGATGACGCTTGCCGGTACTCTCAATGTGTACGGAGACATCCTTGTCGAAGCCGGGGCCTCGGTTAACCTCCACAACGGCACGACGGCTCAAACACTCCAGTTCCGCGGCGGATCGGTCACTAACAACGGTGCGATCAACGGCGGTGCTGTTGCGGCGTCGCGGTTCAACTTCCTTGGAACAGACGGCGAGGGCGGCGGCATCCAGACGTACGGCGGAAGCGGGGAATGGGGCAATGCTACGACTCCCGCTTCAGGCTTTGGAGTACTTGGCCATGTTGTTCTGAATGCCCCGATCATCACGAATCGCGTGAACCTGTTTGGCGGATACCTGCAGAACAGCGGCAATGTTACGCTCGGCAACGGCGGAACATCCGCTACCGTTGTGCAGACTTCGCAGACCGGAAGCACGATCAACGGCGGTGTATTTGACGTTGCTCCCGTGTTCAACACAGGTTCGGGCGGCCATACCGTGCTTTATGCTGAACAGCCGGATCCGCGTCCGACGGGACTTGAAGTTCCGCCAACTCGCGAGGTTGCAGCCTTTACGATGCTTACGCCTAATGGCGTGGTGCTCTACGGCGGCAACCTTTGGGTTACGGGAACTCTCACGCTGACGGCCGGAACTCTGTACACGAATAATAGCACGCTGACCCACAACGGAACGGTCACCCGGACCGCAGGCGATGTGAACGGCAAGCTGCGACGTGAGTACACAGCTCCGGGAACCTACACGTATCACGTCGCCGAAAACGGTTATTCATCGTTGACGGCGAATGTGACGGCGGCAGGGGCATCGGCAGGCGTACCGGTCGCGAATGCCCTGACCGTTGAAGCGATGGACGGCTTTGTGGGCGGATTTGATCCGTCGAAGTCGATATCGCGAAGTTGGGACCTCCGCGAAGAGGGGACGCTGACGGCAGACCTCTCTTTTGTTTACACGGAAGACGATGTGAACGGCAATGAGGCAGATTACCGCGTTTACCGTGTTACGGGCGGGGCGGTGACCAATATGTGTGCCGCAGCCCCGTGCGTCACCGAAGCGTCGAACACCGCGGGCCCGGTCGTCGGAGTGACCGAATTCTCGCGTTGGACGGTGGGCGAACTGCAAACGCCGTCGATCACGAGCATCACGATCGCCGGACAAATAGTCCGTGCAAACGGTTCTCCGATCGGAAAGGTGAATGTCACCATTTCGGGCGGAGGGCTGGTTGAGCCTGTGACGCACTACATCGGACAGCTAGGTTACTTCCGATTCCCGGATCTGCCTCCTGGCGGAACCTATACAATTACGATCGATTCGAAGCAATTCACGTTTACTCCGGTCCAGGTTGCCGGTGACGCGGATATGCTCAATATCTTGATCCTTCCCAATTAGTAAGACGAGGTGCCGGTTTACCGGCGTCTTCGGAAGCGAAGCGGCAGAGGCCCTCAAGCGGGGCCCTGCCGTTTTGCCGTTATCCGGGGTTCTGATACGCTCAGATATATATGAGTTCCCGTTTAACCCTGATCGTGTTTCTATTACTCGCAGCAACAGTGATGGCCCAGGACAACAAGCCGAAATACAACATTTTCACATCGGCCGGCGAACCTGCCACGATGGACCAAATAATTGCCGCAGCCTCTGCATCTGATGTCGTTTTCCTCGGTGAATTTCACGACGATGCCGTCGGACACGCGTTCCAATTCGAGGTGTTTCAAAGAGCGGTGAACGATCTCGGAACAAAACGCCCTATCACGCTGTCGCTTGAAATGTTCGAACGTGATGTCCAGATCGTGCTCGATGAGTATTTGCGGGGCCAGATCACGGAGGACCACTTCCTTCGAAGCTCGCGGCCATGGGGGAATTACAAGGCGGACTATCGGCCGCTCGTGGAACTGGCAAAAGAGAAGAGCCTTCCCGTTATCGCTGCAAATGCACCGCGTCGTTATGTGAATATGGTTTCGCGATCGGGCCGTGAGGCGTTGAGTGCACTCACGCCCGAGGCAAAGTTATGGCTCGCGCCGCTGCCCTATGCCGAAGCGAGTGAAGCGTACAGCAACAAGTTCAAGGCACTAATGGGCTCGAGCATGGAGGCCAGAATGGGTCTCGATAATATTCTTAGCTCGCAATCGCTGTGGGACGCGACTATGGCATATTGGATATCGGAGGGACTGAAAGCGAAGGAGAATGGACTCGTCGTCCACCTGAACGGCGGTTTTCATACCGAGCAGCGGCTTGGAACCGTAGAACATCTGGCGAAATATCGGCCGGATGCCAAGGCGATAGTTGTTACGATTCGATACGAAGAGGCATTCGATACGTTCAATAGAGAGAAGCACACCGGGCTGGGAGATTTCGTTGTGCTGACGGATGCCGCGGCTCCGCGAAGCAAACGGTAGGGATAACCCCACCCAAACGAAAGGGCCTGCCGGTTAAGGCAAGCCCTTTTGATTTAATAACGGCTAACTATCGATAGATATGTTCGCCCTTATAGTTGCGCCATTCGTTCTCGAAATAATCGGCGTCTGCGTCCTCACGCGGCGTAACACCGATAACGGTTCCGCCTTCGGCGATACCCTTTTCGTAGGTCTTAGCGTGCTCTTCCGGGATCCCCCAGCCGATCAAAGCGCCGGCCAATCCGCCGATCGCTCCGCCTGCTCCGGCACCCGCGAGTGCTGCCGCGATAGGTCCGGCCACGATGAGGCCGAGTCCGGGAATGGCAAGGCTCGTTCCGACGGCGGCGATTCCGCCGACGATCGCACCGAGCGTTCCGCCGATGGCAGCGCCTGCTCCGGTACCCTCAAGGGCCTTATTGCCCAGTTCGCTGTCGGTCGGATTGTCATCACCGAACCAACTGTCGCGGGTCTTATCGGACATCATCACGTTGATCTCGTCATCGGTGTATCCCTTGGACCTGAGCGATGAATATGCACTTTCGGCACTGTTCCTGTCGCGGAACATACCGGTCATCATGCGTCTATCTTGCTGCGTTGAAGCTCCATGTTTTGTCATAATATTCTCCTTTCACTTACCCAAACTATTCCCTTGCGGGCAATTTACTGCTTACCCGTTTAGTGCAAGTGGTGTGCCGTACAGCACCGTTACCGTTAAACATATAGGAATCAAGCGGTTGCGAGAGTTTTCGAACTCTTGGCGCCGGAGCCTGATGTCCGATATTCAAACGATCAGCGTAGAAGAATCAGACATAAAAAAGCCCCGGTACGCGTGTGCCGGGGCGTTGTAAGTAGATGGAGCGAAAATCACTGCCCCCGCGTGGCGGTGAAGGGAAGATTTCCAAAACCGGGGACATCCATCGTCCCGGTCATCTTTCCTTCGTCTAGTTTACCGGTAACTTGTATGGCCGCCGGCTCGCCGTTTAGCGTGGCGTTCAGCGTGCCTTTCATCGAATTTCCGCTGACGGTTCCGTTGTCGATCGTGCCGCCGCCCAGTTCGGATGCCATAACTGCGGTGAATCCGTTTCCATTCTGTCGAATGGCGAGCGAAACTACCACGACCTGGCCCCCGGCATCGACAGCGACGTTCCAGTTGCCTCCGAATCCGGATGCCGCCGCGGCACCGTCACCGGCGGGTGCCGACGGATCGCTGATCTTAACAGTTTTCGGATCAACGGTGATCTCCGCCAGACGCTGCTTGACTTCGGGCGTCATCGATTCCTGATAACGGCCTCCGAGATACTTCGCAAGGAACTTCTCAGCGGCTGCAAACATCGCCATATTATTGACAGGTCGAGCAAATCCATGTCCTTCATCCGGTGCCAAGATATACTCAACCGGATAGTTCCGGTCTCGAAGTGCAACGACGATCTGGTCTGACTCACGCTGCTTTACACGCGGATCATTCGCCCCCTGAACGACCATCAGCGGCGTTTTGATCTTGTCGGCATGTTGATGCGGCGATTGACGCTTCATCTGTGCCAGGCCTTCCGGCGTTCTCGGGTCGCCCATTCTCTTGTAAAACGTTTCGCGAATGGCTTCCCAATAGGGCGGAATGGAATCCAGCAGCGTCTGCAGGTTCGACGGAGGTACGATAGCGACCGATGCCGCATAGACGTCAGGCGTGAATGTAACACCGGCAAGTGCCGCATACCCCCCGTAGCTGACACCCACAATACCAACGCGTTTCGGATCGACCACGCCCTGATCGACCAAATGCTTGATCCCCCAGGTGATGTCGTCCTGCATCTTTTGGCCCCATTCGTTGTTGCCGGCGTTCAGGAACTTCTTTCCGTATCCTGTCGAGCCTCGGAAGTTAGGTTGAAGGACTGCATAGCCGCGATTCGCAAGGAACTGAGCGTACCCATCGTATCCCCAAGTATCTCTCGCCCAGGGACCGCCGTGCGGATTTACGACAAGCGGAAGATTCTTCGCCTCTATACCCTTGGGGAGGGTGAGATATGCTGGGATCTCGAGCCCGTCCGACGACTTATAGCGGATCGGTTTCATCGGAGCAAGTGCAGAGCGGTCGAGCGTTTCGCGCATCTGATATAACGTATCGAGGCCCTTTGTCTTCCGGTCAAAGAGCCATACAGTGCCGGGGTCGACATCGCTAAACGTTGCGACGATGAACTTTGATTCATCGGAGGTCCTCGAACCGAATGAAATATCGCGATCGCCCAGACGCTTTTTGATCAGTTCGTAATCGCTGCGGTACTGCTTATCTTTCCAGTCGATACGAACCCGGTCATCATTGTAGAAGGTTGAGATCAGTTCATTCGTGCGATCGGAAAAACCCGCTGCCGCCAGATCGACGCGTTTCATCGGGTCGCCCTCGACCCGCTCGACTTTGCCTGTGGATACATCCAGTAACGCTAGCTCTACAAGGTCCTGATCCCCTTTATTCGTACGGATATAAATCCTCTTATTATCCTTATGAAACCGGATCGGGCTGCACTCTTCGAATGAGTTACAGTCATAGATCTTGGTCGATGTGCCGTCGTCATTGATCCGGAGCAGTTCGGTGTCGCCGTTCGGTGCCGAGCGGACCGCGAGGCGGAGCTTGTCGGCGTTATCAAAGACCATTCCTTGCAGCCGATCTTTATTCTCACTGATCAGCGTCCGTTCGCCGGTGGAGATCTTCACCTTGTATAGGTCGTGCCATGCCTTATCGCGGTCGTTGAGGCCGACGTAGATCGCATCCGGATCGGTGCGGGGAACATTCTGGATCATCGCCCTGACGCCTTGTGCGTCGGTAATATTGCGTGCGGCCGGAACATCCGAGCCCGCAGCGGGCTTTTCAGAAGGGCTTACGGCGTAAACATTGAAATTTTCGTCACCGCCCTTGTCCTGTACAAACAGAATAAATTTGCCGTCCCGCGACCAAAAGTACGAACGCACCGGTCGATTGAGGTCAGCGGTCATCGGGCGGGCAGCGTCAAACGGTTCATCGACGCCCTTGACCCATACATTCATCGTGCCCTTATAGGGCTTAACAAACGAAATATATTTGCCATCGGGCGAGATCTGGGCACCGGCATATTCCGGATTACCAAAGAACACCTCGCGGTCGATCAGCGGCGGCAGTTGAGCTGCAGCGGTAAGAGTCAGGGCGGTGAGGACGATCGTGAGCAGCGAAAGTCTGAAAAGTGATCTCATATTGTTTTCCTTGGGGTTAGTTACGGCTGAGGCCGTTCAAATGTTCTTGAAATTTACGCGAACTCGTTATGCCAGCGCTGTTTTCGAAATTTAGCTTCGGTCCAATAGTTCTTGGTGTGCTCGACCTTGGGTTCGTCGCCTGAGACGACGGTGACAACGTCGAACCGAAATGCGATATCCGTGATTCCAAAGACGCGGCGATAGACGCGAGCGGTACGAGTGATCTGCCGTTGTTTACGCAGGTCGACCGCAGAGATCGCCGGAGCGAATGTTTCAGATGTACGCGACTTAACCTCGATGAAACAGAGCGTTTCTCCGTCTAACGCGATCAGATCGATCTCACCGGTTACCTGTACACCTTTACTGTTCCGTCCAACCGGCACCTTAAAGTTTGAGGCAACAAGTCGATAGCCGGATCGTTTGAGATACTCCGCGGCAAGCCGTTCGCCCGTAGTGCCGACACTGCTTCGATCGGCCCACCGAGGGCGATCATCCTGGCCAGAGCGCGTTCCTTCTTGAGACATTTTTGCTGATAGCTGACAGCTCAAAGCTGAAAGCTCGACGGGAACTAAAACGCGGGTTCCTCATAGATACCGTAAACGTCCCGGAGTGCGACGCAGATCTCTTCGACTGTGGCATAGGCCGCGACCGCTTCGATTATGGCCGGCATCGTGTTCTCGTTGTTTTGCGCGGCTAGTTTTAGCCTATCGAGCGAGTTGCTGACGGCGCCGGTGTCGCGTGTGGCTTTTACTTGAGCAAGGCGCTCGAGCTGATGGTCGCGGACCGTCTCGTCGATCTGCAGAATATCCGTCTTGCGGATCTCGTCGGACATCGCGTATTTGTTGACCCCTACGATGATCTGCTCTTTGCGTTCGACTGCCTTTTGATATTGGTAGGCCGATTCCTGGATCTCGCGCTGCGGAAATCCTGCCTCGACAGCCTCGACCATGCCGCCGAAACCGTCGATCTTTTCAAAGTAATCCATGCAGCCGTCGATCATCTTCTGGGTGAGCGATTCGACATAATAACTTCCTCCGAGGGGATCGACGGTGTTCGCGACGCCGGTCTCTTCGGCGATGATCTGCTGGGTGCGGAGCGAGATCAGCGCTGCCTCATCCGTCGGCAGTGCCAGGGCCTCATCGTATGAATCGGTGTGGAGCGACTGGGTTCCGCCCAGCACTCCCGCAAGCGCCTGGATCGCAACGCGGGCTATGTTGTTTAGCGGCTGTTGGACCGTAAGCGAGACACCTGCCGTCTGGGTATGAAAGCGCATCTGCATCGTACGCGGGTCCTTTGCTCCGAAGCGCTCCTTCATCGTTTTCGCCCAGACGACCCTGGCGGCGCGGTACTTTGCGATCTCCTCAAAAAAGTCATTGTGAGCGTTAAAAAAGAACGAGAGGCGCGGGACGAACGAATCGACATCCATGCCCCGGTCGACGCCGTACTGAACATACTCGACCCCGTCACGGAGCGTGAAAGCCAACTCCTGGAGTGCGGTCGCACCCGCTTCGCGGATGTGGTAACCGGAGATCGAGATCGGGTTGTATTTCGGCACGTGCTGAGAGCAATACTCAAAGGTGTCGATGACCAGCTTCATCGCCGGTTTGATGGGATATATCCATTCCTTCTGGGCGATGTATTCTTTTAGAATATCGTTCTGCAGCGTGCCTGAGATCTTCCGAAAATCGGCCTTTTGCTTTTCGGCGACGACCAGGTACATCGCGAGAAAGATCGGGGCAGGAGCGTTGATCGTCTGCGAAACGGTGACCTCGTCGAGCGGAATGCCGTCAAATAGTACCTCGAAATCCGCGAGGCTCGAAACGGCCACGCCGCACTTGCCGACCTCGCCCTCAGAGAGCGGGGAATCGGCGTCGAGTCCCATTAAGGCAGGTAGTTCATATGCCACGGAGAGGCCGGTCTGGCCGTGCTCCATTAAGTATTTGAACCGCGCGTTGGTATTCTCGGGTGAGGAAAACCCAGCAAACTGGCGCATCGTCCAAAGTTTTCCGCGGTAGCCCGTCGGATGGATCCCGCGTTTGTACGGAAATTCGCCCGGAAAGCCTATCTCGATCCCTTCCGCGTCAGCCTCGGTATAAAGGCGTTCAACGGGTTCCAGGCTCACACCCTCAAAGGATTTCTTGCGCTCAACCCGTTTTTCAAGTACGGGTCGTAAGGTTTCCTCTTCCCAACGCTCCCTTTCGGCATCAACGGCCGCCTTCGCTTCTTTTATCTCTGATGACATATTTATTGCTCAAAAGTTGAATTTTACCATAGGCAGTGGACCCTTGATAAAGAGTCTATAGGCTATCTGAAACCTCTACCAAGGTGATCTGGGCAACAGAAGGGGCATCCAAAAGGACGTTTAACTTCACTATGAACGGCTCAAGCGTGGCGATTCGGTTGTCCGGAGCGTCCAGAATGAAGATCAGTAGGGGAAACCGATCGAGGTTCTGTTGATGACGGAGATTCTTATCAATGGTCACAAAGCCGTCGAATCCTTCCAGGATCATCAGTCCAAGCAATTCGCCATTCCTTTTCCCCAGCCAATCCATTTCTCGAACAGTATGGATCTGATGTTGGCGGGCTATATGAGAACGGAGTTTGATCGGGAGATTTTCGTCAAGAAGGATCTTCATACAGGTCGGGCGAGATAAGACGTTCTTCGGCGAGGTGAAGTACGTTCAAAGCTTGCTCACGAGAAACTGAGGGGAAGTTTGCAAGAAATTCGTCCAGCGATTCGGTCTCGAGCCAATCAAAAAGCGACTTGATCGGCACTCTCGTCCCGGAAAAAACCGGGGTTCCGCCCATTAGTTCAGGGTCGATGGTGATCAGGTCTTCGATAACTGCAACGGACATAACTAAATTCTAGCTTATTTTTCAA
>DATHVL010000321.1:0-8113 GCA_035461325.1 Pyrinomonadaceae bacterium | reverse complement strand
GGTATCTAGGTCGAGGTCGCGGATCTCGTCGGCCGACGGCTTTTCAAGGAAACGCAGAACATTACCGTCACGGTCGGTCTCGACCAGGCCGTAGCGCGACGGGTCGGCAACGCGGGCAAGGACGATGGTAGCTTGCGCATTGTTGGAACGTTGGAGTTCGAGCACCGTGGAAATATCGATATCGGTGAGTATGTCGCCGTTCAAGACGACCGTGGTTCCCGCTTCCGGATCCGCCGCGTAGCGAAAAGCGCCCGCGGTGCCCATGGGTGCCGGCTCGGTCACATAGCGAATGCTCACGCCTTGTTCGCGGCCGTCGCCGATGACCTCTTCGATCTTATTCGGCTGGTAGTTGAGCGAAAGGGTGACGTCTGTGATGCCGCCATCGGCGAGAATGGCGATCTGATACGACAAAAACGGCCTGTTCATAAGCGGAACGACCGGTTTCGGCGTATATAAGGTGAGCGGCCGAAGCCGGGTTCCCTTGCCGCCAGCGAGTATAAGTGCTTGCATAAATGGACCAAAACGAAGGAATAGATTACGAAAATGCCGGCGGAAATAAAAGGAGAGGAAATGATTAACAGTAACAAAAGATGTCAAAAAAGATTTGACACTTTTTGTGTCTCTATGATAATTTTACGAGTGCAGGGAATAATGTTCCTTCACCTGCTCTCGCCACGTCTCCGGACCGCCGACGCGTGCGGCCCTCTACTTTGCAGGCCTTCGACCACTTTTAACTCAACTCACCATGGCATTCGACAAGATTAACGCAATGCGTAACGCCGAAAGGCTCTTAGCCCAAGGGAAGATCAAGGCAGCCATTAGTGAATATAAAAGCGTGGTCAAGCATGACCCACGAGATATCGGAACAACGAATCTTTTGGGCGACCTTCTGGTAAAGAACGGCGAAACCGCCGAGGCGGTGAAGTGTTACACGACGGTGGGTTCCCATTACGCGCAACAGGGATTTTTTGCCAAGGCTATTGCCGTTTATAAAAAGGTAGCGAAACTGCAGTCGGGGCCGGAGATCTCAAAGGAACTAGCAACGTTATATAAGGCCAAGGGAGCTGCGAGCGAGGCCCGCCATCATTTTCAGATCGTCGTTGATCACCACCGTAAGGAAGGCCGAACGCTGGACGCGCTCGACGTGCTGAAGGAGATCGCTCTTCTCGATCCGAAGAACACCGAAGTTTATCAGCAGTTGGGCGAATCGTATCTGCAGGAAGGGCACAACGCCGAAGCCGCAGAAGCATTTTCAGCCCACGGCTTTCGGCTGCAATCGCTCGGGCGATGTGACGAAGCGGTTGCGGCATTTGACCGTGCGATCGAACTCGACGGTAACTGCCGTGACGCGCTTGCGGGCTGGTGCGAAGCGAAGTTCGCTGAGGGCGACCTGGCGGCCGCTGCCGAACGGATCTCGAAGCTGCTGGAAGAGAATCCCCGCGACCGCGAACTCATCACGATACTCTACGACTGCAATTTCCGCAGCGGGGACGCACCGAGCGCCGAGGAACAACTCCTCAAGCTGGTCGAATCGAACCCGGAAGATTTTCCGCTTTGCCTTGACCTAGCCGGGCTTTATCTTGAACGGGATGAAGCCACAGCGGCGGCGAGAATGCTCGTCCTTTCGTCGGAATACCTGCTGATCGCAGGGCGTTTTGACGATCTTAATGTTGCGGTCGGAAAAGTCCTGGAACGATACCCGGACCAGCTCGAGGCGTTACGACTGCTGTGCGATCTTCACACCTGGCAGAGAAATGAACCGGCGCAGATCGAAACTCTGCGGCGACTGCTGGAAACGGCACGGGCCGCGGGATCGCTTGAGGACGAACGTTTTGCTGCAAGCCAGCTGTCGATGCTTGTGCCGTCCGAGACGGAGCATGCGGAACGCGTTCGTGAACTGAATGAAGAGCTTGGCGTCGAGGTCGATGCGACTCCGTTAGCGGAAGATGAATTTGCGGCACGCTTTGCGACGCACATTACTAACAGTGCGGGCGAAGTGGCGGGTGTGGGTGACGGCGATCCGACAGGATTTGAATTTGCCGACGCCGGCGGGCCCGCGGAATTCGAAATGGACTCGCCTGTATTTGTCAGCGCCGAGGCCATCAGCCATGCCGGCGAATCATTTGAGACCCCTGCGTCGGAAGATCCGGTGGCGGGATCTGCGGCGAACGCAGATGAACATGACGACGTGCTCGCGAAAGAGATAGAGGGGATCCGTTTCTACATTGAGAGCGGCTATGCGGACCTTGCCCTTAAAGCCGCCGAAGAGCTCAAGCGCGACTTTGGCGACCGCCCGGAGATAAACGACCTCATCGCGGAGATCGGACCTTTGCCGACGGCGGTAGAGTCGGAACCGGTGAACGAGGCGGCAGGCAGCACAAATGATGCATCCCCGGCCGGGAATGGCGGTGCTTATGATCTGACGGATCTATACGCGGAGCTTGGCCTCGATGAGGCGGACAGCGATCAAAGCTCCGACGACTATGACACGCATTACAATACGGCCATCGCCTACAAAGAGATGGGATTGATCGAGGACGCGATCAACGAATTTCAGAGTGCCGCGGCTATTGCGTCGGCGGATGACGGTACGCGAAGGCTCTTTAATTGTGCGAACCTGTTGGGGCTTTGCTTCATGGAGATCGGGAAGCCTAATCTCGCGCTGACCTGGTACCAGCGAACGCTGGAGACACCGAATCTATCTGACGAAGAGAAGCAGGCCGTATGGTATGAGATCGCGACAGCGTATCAAGCGGACGGCGATCAGGGGAGCGCCGCCCGTTACTTTGAGCAAGTATATGCGGAAAATGTCAATTATCGCGATGTGGGTGCCCGGTTGAGGGATCTTGCGGTAGCGGCATAAGTTCACTGCGATATCAATTGTTCAACAATTCGATCGAGAGTATAATCTAGGCGGTTATGGTTGAGAAGCTAACCGTCATTTTTTTTATCATCCTCTGCCTGCTTCTTGGCTTTTATCTCATCCTATCGCCCTGGGACACGATCTTTGGGAACTGGGGCGAGAATTATTTGCTTGCCTTTCTGGCGGACCGATCCGGACTGCCGCTGCTGCAGCGCACAGTCGCCTCAAACTGGGTGCGGGGCGCTGTTACGGGCCTCGGCGTGCTGAACCTGGTGATCGCGTTTTGGGAGGCCGCTCACTTCAGACAGAGCGTCGCCATGCTTCAGGGAAAGCAGCCTGATACGAGATGAGGCTGCCCGACATTCGTCCGCTCGTCTATCTGATCACTGATGGAAAACTTCAACCGGGTGACTTAGCGTTGCGGAACGCTCTCGTTGAACGACTGCGTGACGCTGCGTTGGCCGGTGTTCACCTTATCCAGATCAGGGAAAAGCAGATCTCGACCAAGGAACTTTACGAGCTTACAATTCTGGTGGTAGAAGCTCTTAAGGGCACCGGCGCGCGTGTTTTGATAAATGGGCGGCCAGATGTTGCGGCCGCAGCCGGAGCGGACGGTGTACACCTACCGAGTGATGGCATGCCTGCGAGTGAGGTCCGACGGGTGTTTCCGGACCTGATGATCGGGATCTCGACGCACACGGAAATGGAGATAGACGCCGCAAGAGTTGCGGGGGTGGATTTCGCCGTGTTCGGGCCGGTCTTTGCTACTCCGGGAAAAGGCGAGGGCGTGGGTGTCGAAAGACTTTCGCAAGCGGTGCAGACCGCAGAGGGACTTCCGATAATCGCGCTTGGCGGAATTAATGAGTTAAATTATCAGCACGCATTGGATACCGGAGCAGCAGGCTTTGCTGCGATACGGGCGCTGCGTGACCCGGAGTGGATAAAGGGCGTCAATCGAGAGCTATGAGCACCGATCCAAGAATATGTATGACGATCGCGGGGCTTGATCCTTCCGGCGGGGCGGGGATAATCGCCGACATAAAGACCTTTGCGGCGTTCGGATGTTTCCCGACTGCGGTCGCGGCATCGCTGACTTTTCAAAACACGCAGGGAGTGTATGGATCGATCGATCAGACGGCGGAGTCGATAAGGGGCCAAGCCGAGCCGGTCCTTAAGGATCTTAGGGTCGACGCGTTAAAGACCGGGATGCTGCCGAATCGCGAGGTGATCGCAGAAACGGCCAAATTGATCACCGAGTATAGCCTGGAAAAAATTGTCGTGGATCCCGTTGTGCGTTCCACTTCGGGTTTCGACTTGATCGACGGACCGGCGCTTGACGCTTTGATCCAGCTGCTTTTCCCGCTTGCCACAGTTATAACACCGAACATACCGGAGGCGGAACGCATCTCGGGTGTGGCGATCGAGAGTGTGGAAGACATCAGGGCTGCGGCTGAGGTGATGCGTCGTATGGGGGCCAGGAACGTATTGATCAAGGGCGGTCATTTCAAGGGTGCTGAAACAGGCAAAGCTGTCGACCACCTATTCATCGAAGGCAGCGAGTTCACCCTCGAGGCCGAGTTCATAGATACGACGGCGACACATGGGACGGGGTGTACTCTTGCGGCTGCTATCGCTGCCAATCTTTCGTTGGGTGAGGAGCTCAGTGAGGCAGTGGCAATTGCTAAACGGTTCGTTCACGAGGCGATCAGAACGGCACCGCAGATCGGAGGCGGTCATTCGCCGATAAACGTTCAGCCTATTTCGCGATCGGAATAAACGCGGGACTCTCGTAGGTGACACCGAAGGTGACGCCGGTGCGGGGTGAATATTTTGTCAAGCCGAAGATCGCGGCAGTATCAAATCTCAATCCTGAAGCCTTGACCTGCGCTCCGATGCGGAATTGCCCGACGCTTTCAGTGCCGAGCGGCGCTCCGCCGCTCCGGGTATTAGCGCGGCCGTTTACCTCGCTGACGATATTGACGTGATCGCTGATGCGGAAAATTCCCGCAAGCCCATAAAGCAGCACATCGTTCTGGGTGAAATTATTGAGGGGGGCATTCATAATGCCAAGGCCGATGTTGGCATAAATGTTCGCCGCGGGGGACTTGCCGGGCTTTAGCCCGAACTTTTTCTGAACGATTATCTTGCTAAAGATATTGATCTGGTTGGTACCGATGCCGCGAGCCTGATCGGTGTTGGGCATCTGATAGCCGAACTTCATCCCCAAGGCGGGCAAGTGCCGCGTCTCGTTCATCAGCTTGATCTTTGCCGAGATCGTGAAATCGTCAAAGTCGTTGGTAGAATTTCCGGTGATGTTGAGCGGTATCGGCGGCGGATCTGTTTGAGAATTGATGGCGAGGAAATTCTGGATCGTTCCTTCGATCTGGATCTCTACGTTCGGGGCGAATCCCTGGCGAATGCGGATGTCGCCAACGCGGGTAAGATCGCCCTTTAGCCCTGAAAGCGGGAACTTCATATTCTGAATGAAGTCGACGCCGGCTCCGACCTCGATCGCACCCTGCGGCGTGATGTCGATATCATCAGTAAGCAGCGGCCTCTGCTGAGCCGCGGCGAATGCCGGGCAGACAATAAGTATAAGAGTGAGAAGCCGGATCACAGCTGTATTTAGCCACAATTTATCGGGAAAGTAAATGTACTCAAATTTTTCAATTTCGTATGCAAAAAAACAAAATGTTATCGTCAAATAAGAGACAGTTGTATTTGCACGCTTCCACTAAAACGACATAACGTAATAAGAGCTAGACGTGTTTTGTGTAGGAAGCGACGGGAGGTTTGAGTCTTGCCGATTGAGTTGGTGAATTCCCAAAAGGAACCCTCGGAGCAGGGGCTTCGGCTTGTGGATGAACCCGCGGTCGTTCCGGCGGTCAAACGGCAGTTCATCAGCTTTCTATTTTTGAAGGCTGATGCGCGTTGGCGGCGGTTGTCGGACGAAAAGAAAGCCGCAGCCTGCGACGAGTTCAAGAAGATCTTCGCCGATTATGCTGAGGACCTTTTGCTTTTCAACTACTCCCTTGTCGGATTCGACTCGAAGGCAGACCTGATGTTCTGGCGGATCGGCCACGATCTGGACAAGATACAAGAGCTGACAACACGAATGTTTCGGACGGAGTTGGGCCGCTATCTCTCGACGGTGATCAACTATCTGACTTGTACGAAGAATCGAATGTTCGTGACGGGCAGCATCGAGGACCGCTTTCATATCAACGCGGGCGAAAAACAGTATCATTTTGTATACCCGTGCTCGAAACTTCACTCAGACATGAGCCCCGAGGAGCATCTGGCCCTGGTCGAGAACGATTTCATGGTGGGCAAGAAGTTTCCGAACATACGGGTTCATCTGACCCATGCATTCGGCTTTGGCGATCAGGAGTACGTCCTGTCGTTCGAAACCGATGAGCCTACCGATTTTCTCGCACTTGCCGAGGAACTGCAGGACACGCCGGCGAGCAAATTTGCACTAAGGGGCAAGCCGGTATACACGTGCCGGAAACGCCCTCTTTCGGAGTGTCTTGAAGCCCTCGGTTAACACTTTCCAGATCCATTTAGTAGAATTCCATAGATGACGTTGATAGCGCGACGCTTTTTGATCCGGGGCAGGGTTCAAGGGGTCGGATTCCGATATTTTGCCCAGAGGGCCGCGGCCCGTCATCAGGTTAAGGGTTTTGTTAAAAATCTCGCTGACGGCAGCGTAGAGGCCTGGGCACAGGGACACGAGGCGAACGTCAAGGACTTTGGCGAGGATATGGCCGCGGGGCCGTCCTATTCGATCGTTGCGGATGTGGAAGAAGAAGTGGTCGAACCCGACAAGCATTATTCGGCGTTTCGGATAGAACGATAATAGAAAAATAATAATGGACAATTTACGACAATTGATACGTGAGGTGCCCGATTTCCCGAAGCCGGGCATTAATTTTTACGACATAACGACGCTGCTCAAGAATCCCTCGGGATTGAAGGGCACGATCGACGCGTTGATCGAGCGAAGCGAAGGGCTGGAAATCGAGGCGGTGATAGGGATCGAATCTCGCGGATTTATCTTCGCAGTGCCGCTGGCGACGCATTTCGGGGCGGGTTTTGTGCCGGTGCGGAAGCCAAAGAAGTTGCCGGCCGAGTGCGTGTCCGTATCCTATGACCTTGAGTACGGCCAAGACACGCTCGAAATGCACAAGGATGCCGTCGGAGAAGGGCACCGGGTGTTGATAGTGGATGATCTACTCGCGACCGGCGGCACGGCAAAGGCCGTTGTGGACCTTGTAGAGGGCGTCGGAGGGAAGATCGTCGGGCTTCGATTTGTCGTAGAACTCGACTTCCTGAAGGGCCGCGAGAAGTTCAATGGCTACGACGTAAAGTCTTTGATAAACTACGATTCTTGATCAAAGGCGCCGTTCGGCGTCCATCGGTCCCGTAGCTCAGTTGGATAGAGCGTCCGCCTCCTAAGTGGAAGGCCGCTGGTTCGAATCCAGCCGGGACCACCAGATTTTTTGGAATTCGTGCGTCAATGAGTCTTTGTTAAATATGAACGGAAACAAACGGTTAGGAGCACAGTGGCAAGCAAATATGGGTTCGCCATTATAGCCGTCGAGGTCTATTCATAATCTCCATTTGGTCAAGAGGCCGCACCTTCAATTGGGTGCGGCTTTTTTGCGCTCGGCGTCTCGTCTCAGGTGCGCGCGAGAAGAGTGAGACGGTATGAGACGGGGCGTTAAGGTTTTGCTTAAGTTGTAGAGTGTGGCAATTTAAGATGTATGCGGAAAGTGCTGACAGCGGCGGAGATGCGGGAGGTGGACAAGCTGACCACCGAGCGATCTGGCATACCGTCGATCGGCTTGATGGAGAACGCTGCTCGGGCTGTAACCGATGTTGTTTCAGAGGTTTTGGGCGTCAGCGTTCAAGGCAAGTCGGTTTTGGTTCTTTGCGGAAAAGGGAACAACGGCGGGGACGGTGCGGCGATCGCAAGGCAATTATTTCAGCTTGGAGCGGATGTCAGCGTGTGCCTTTTCGGCAAGGTTGAGGAGACGAAGGGCGATGCGCGGAAAAACTTTGAGATCGTAGAAAAATTGTCGCGAGCGACGGCGGCAGGCGGGGACGCCAGGCTGATCTTGGTCGAAGTTGAGACCTCGAAGCAATGGGATGAATTCCCGGGCCGGGGTGAAGGCGAACGACCGGAACTGATGGTGGACGCGATATTCGGGACGGGGCTGACGAAGCCCTTGGCCGGCGTCCATGAAG
>DATHVL010000320.1:0-2679 GCA_035461325.1 Pyrinomonadaceae bacterium | reverse complement strand
TCAACTTTCCAATTCTGATCAAAGGCGTGCACGCTGGATTGCCCGCCTTTTTTCTTTGCCGTATCATTCCGTATCCGGATGAAAGAGATAAAGGGATTGCCGGCGGAGATCGAGGCATATCGCGACCGTAAGTGGCACCGCGAAGACGCTTTGCGGGTCGAGACGGCCGAGCAGGCCGAGGCGATGGTCGAGGAACTGGGCTTTTGCCTCGGGCTGACGGACGCGCGAAAAGCACTGCCCTCGATCTACACCGCGGTGTGCGGCCGCCGCGACGCGCATATGCCGCGAAACGTGCAGAAAGACCCTGAGGCGAGCACGGCCTGGGTGTTAAAGGATGAGATGGTCGCCCGCGGCAAGGTCTATTACGGCAAGCTGGTAAAGGGAAATTCGATGTTCCTCGCCCCGCGGATGATCCCTGTCTTTAACGCGATCTGGGGCGTGCCGAAGGCGAAGGAAAAAGACGAGCTTTCGGCAAATGCGCTCAAGGTCCTTAAAGTGCTGCGCAAGGAATGGGAGATGGCCACCGCCGATCTACGTGCGGAATGCGGATTTGAGAAGAAAGCCGATCTCACCAAAGCGATCGACGAGCTGCAGCGGCGGATGAAAGTGATCCCGCAAGAGGTTCTCTACTTCCCGAAATTTACATACATCTGGACCCTGGCCGAAGGCCGGTTCCCCACCGAGATGAAGCGGCGAATGGACCGCGAGACGGCGGTCCGCGAGCTCGCCCGCTGCTATCTCGCAATGTGCGGAATGACACAGCTTGGCGACCTCTCGCGTACATTCGGCTTTCAACGTTGGGAAGCGGGCCGGGCGAACCATCAGTTGGTGGACGAGGGCTTTGCCGAACGTCTCGCCACAGGTATATATCGCCTCGTCACACTTGCATTGGCGGAGGGGAAACAATCACGCTAATCTAAACGTAATACCATTATTCCGATCTCTACAAAAAATAGGAGCCAATTGATGTTTCGACGACAGAATTTAGTTTTATTGATCTTTGCCGCCCTGCTTATGCCCGGCCTTTCGGTCGGCCAAGGTGCGGCACCCGCAGCGGACCCGATCGCCAAATTTAAGGATGAGGGGATGAACCGCTCTCAGGTGATGAGCACCATTCGGTACCTAACCGATGTGATCGGGCCGCGTCTGACGAATTCGCCGTCGCAACGGAGGGCGAACCAGTGGACAAAAGAGCAGCTCGAGAAATGGGGGATGAAGAATGCCGCCGTTGATCCGTGGGGCGAGTTTGGCCGCGGTTGGGAGCTGAAGCGTTTTAACGCGACCGTCATGGTACCAGAGGGCAACGTGCCTTTCCGTTCGTACCCGAAAGCCTGGTCACCCTCGACCAACGGTGCGATAACCGGCGATGTCATCTATGTGGATGCGACCGACGAGGCGGGGCTTGAAAAGTACAAGGGCAAGCTGAAGGGAGCGATCGTCTTCACCGCAGGTGAGCGTCCCATCCTGCCCGGCTTTCAGCCGACAGCCGTACGGCAGTCTGATGAGAACCTGAGCAATATGGCGCAGGCAACACCAACGCCTGCACAAACACCGCAAGCACCGAACGAGGCACGGATGGCAGAGATGCGGTTTAACCAGCGCAAGTATGCTTTCTATTTTGAAGAGGGTGCAGCCGTGCTAGTCGATTCCGGTTTCGGTGTTGATGCGGGTACGATCCGCGTAATGGGTGCCAGTCTTCCGCCAATGGCAAACGCCGGTGGTAACCGCAGTCAGGGGATGCGCATTTACTCGAAGGATGCACCGGCAACGATCCCGCAGCTCGTCGCAGAGGTCGAGCAATACAACCGCATTTTGCGGCTCTTGCAACAGGGCGTTCCGGTGAAGATGACGGTTGATCTTGCGGCAGAATTTTACGACGACGATCTGACGGGTTACAACACGATCGCTGAGATCCCCGGGACCGATCTTGCCGATGAGGTCGTCATGCTCGGTGGCCACCTCGATTCGTGGCATTCGGGAACGGGTGCGACCGACAACGGAGCGGGCGTTTCAGTGGTTATGGAGGCGATGCGGATAATCCAGGCTTCGGGACTCAAGCCCCGCCGAACGATCCGCGTGGCTTTGTGGACCGGCGAGGAGCAGGGACTTTGGGGTTCGCGAAAGTATGTTGAGAAGACATTTGCTCGAGTGGGCGACGGTTCGGATGCAGCATCATTCGCGGCACTCGGCGGCGAGCGTCCGCCGTTGAAGCCGTTTCCGGCGTATGACAAGTTCTCTGCCTACTACAACTTAGATAACGGTACCGGCCAGATCCGCGGTGTTTATCTGCAGAGCAACGAGGGTGTAAGAGAGCCCTTCAAGAGCTGGCTCGAACCTTTCAGGGAATGGGATGCGTCGACCGTAACCATTAGCAACACCAGCGGAACGGACCACTTGGCCTTCGACGCCGTGGGGCTTCCCGGATTCCAGTTCATTCAGGACCCGATCGAGTACTCGACGCGGACCTGGCACACGACGCAGGACGTGGTGGACCGGATCGTGGAGCAGGACCTCAAGCGTTCGGCCGTGATCATGGCCGCGTTTGCCTATAACACGGCAATGCTTAATGAAAAGCTGCCGCGGAAATCGCTCGCGACCGCATCGCTGCTTCCGGGGATGAATTATCGGGCAGCTTTGGACGAGGCCCGCTTCGCCAAAGCCGGGTACGGATTTTCGATC
>DATHVL010000319.1:0-10759 GCA_035461325.1 Pyrinomonadaceae bacterium | reverse complement strand
TCCGTGATCAGAACTATCACTCGCCGCCCGGGCACACCACGAAGCTTCTCGTCCGTAAACTGCCAGATCGCGTCGTAGAGTGCGGTTTGTGAGCCGGTCTTTTTCACTTTCTCGACAGAGCTGTCGAGCAGGTCGAGCTTGTCGGTAAAGTCCTGGTGCAGCTGCACGACGTGGTCAAAGGTCATGAAAGCCGCCTTATCCTTCCGCAGTCTGGTTACTGTGTATAAAAAATTCTTGGCAGCTTCTTTTGAAAAACCGAGCTTACCGGCTGTTGAAGGGGAGGTGTCCATCAACACCCCGACGAAGACAGGCGGGTTGGTCTTTTCGTCGCTAAAGAAGGTGATCTCCTGCTGAACGCCATCTTCGAACACGGCGAAATCTCCGCGCTGAAGGCCGGTTACAAGATCTTTCTTGCGCGTGACGGTCACCGGCAGCCTTACCTCAAAGGTCTTGACCTGCCCGGTGTCATCCGGCGGCGTGGCCGCCGGCTCCTGCGCAGCAACTGAACTCGCTGTCAGCAAAGCAGCAAAAATTGTAAAAACTAATTTGTTGATCGATCGATGAGTTTTCATGACGTGAACAGATAAAATAAGATGCCCCAATCGGGGCGCCTGTTGCCTTTGCCCAAAGCTCAAGTATAGCAAAATCGGCTTTCTGGGGCAGTTTCTGCCGCCGACCGATGCGTCCGCGGACCACCGCGTAGACAAGCCCCTTGATCTGCGGGAAAATATCACCTATATGGATCCGAATATTTTCAGGGAATATGACATCCGCGGCCTTGTTGACGTCCAGCTGACGGATGACACCGTCGCACAACTAGCCCGCGCCGTGGGCACATTCTTTTCTAACAATGACGTGGCCCGCATCGCCATCGGCTTTGATGCCCGAGAAAGCTCGCCGCGTTTTGCGGAAATTCTCGCACGCGGTTTAAACGCGGCCGGCTGCGATGCTGTCCTGATCGACCGGGTGACGACCCCGGTCCTCTACTACACAGTTTTCACACAAGAAGTTGACGGCGGTGTGATGATAACCGGTTCGCATAACCCGCCCGAATACAACGGTTTCAAGATCTGCCTCGGCCGTGACGCCCTGTTTGGTTCACAGATACAGGAGATCCGAGCGATCGCCGAGAGCGGCGAATTTGCCTCAGGAACAGGAGATGTATCGGACATCGAGGTTGTCGACGAATATCTGGAAGATCTGGCCCGGCGCATCAAGCTGGGCCCGCGAAGGCTTAAGGCAGCAGTCGATGCCGGCAACGGCATGGGCGGCGTTACGGCGTTGCCCCTGTTCAAACGTCTCGGGGTTGATGTTATCGAACTTTTCACCGAACCGGATTCGAGCTTCCCGAATCATCACCCCGACCCGACCGTCACCGAGAATCTCGAAGATCTGGTCCGCGCGGTTGGGCAGCATCGAGCTGACGTCGGTATCGCCTTTGACGGCGACGGCGACCGCATCGGGGTTGTGGACGAGACTGGCCGTATCATCTGGGGCGATGAGCTAATGGTGCTTTATTCACGCGCGGTCCTGGCCGAGCATCCCGGTGCTGCGATCATCGCGGAGGTGAAATGCTCGCAAACCCTGTTTGACGAGATCGCTCGAAGCGGCGGCCGCCCCATTATGTGGAAGGCAGGGCACTCACTGATCAAAGCAAAAATGAAGGAAGCGAAGGCTGCTCTGGCCGGCGAAATGAGCGGCCATATATTTTTTGCCGACCGTTTTTACGGTTTCGACGATGCCGCATATGCTGCCGCCCGGCTTATCGAGATCTTGTCCCACACGGACAAGAAACTTTCTGAAATGCTCTCAGATATCCCAAAGACCGTCTCGACTCCCGAGTTGCGTGTCCCATGCCCGGACGAGATCAAGTTCACGGTCGTGCAAAACATCGCCGACGACTTTGCCCGTACTCACGAAGTAATTACTATAGACGGCGCGCGAATACTTTTTGAGAACGGCTGGGGATTGGTACGGGCTTCGAACACGCAGGAGATACTCGTGCTTCGATTCGAAGCTCAAAGTGAGGGCGACCTTTCGCGTATACGCGATGAAGTTGAAGCGAGTGTTGCGGCCGCCATCCGGTTTGCGACGGCGGCCGCGGCTTGAGTTTAGGGGAAGACGCCGAGCTCCATATAGCTCACGGCGATCTTGTCTATCGCATTCACGAAAGCTGCGGTTCGCATATTATCCACGCCGTCCCGGTTCAATATTTCGCGGATCTGCTGGTAGGCGATGATCATCGTTTCTTCCAGCCCCGAATGGACCAGGTCTGCTTCATCCGCTCCGCGCGACGCCATTTTCCGCTCGTCAGGAGAAAGCTTCCGGCCCGTCTCTTTTTCAACAAGGTTGAGTATCCTGTCGTAGGCCGATTGCTCAAAGCGTTTCTCGATACGCCCGAACCGGACCCTTGACAGGTTCTTAAGCCATTCAAAATATGAAACCGTCACCCCGCCTGCGTTGATATAGAGGTCGGGTACGATCATTATCCCTTTCTGCTCTAATATCGCCTCGGCCGCCGCTGTTACGGGGCCGTTAGCGGCCTCGACCACCATTTTGGCTTTTATTCGCGGAGCGTTGGCGTCTGTGATCTGATTTTCCAGTGCAGCGGGGATCAGGATGTCACACTCCAACTCCAGGCCGGCCTCTCTCGACGGCAAATTGGTCGCGCCGGGAAAATCCAGGATCGAACCCGTCTCCATACGGTGCGCAACCAGTTTCTCCAACTCGATCCCGTCTGCCTTATAGATGGACCCTTCATATTCCGCAACGCCGACTAAGATGGACCCGCCTTCTGTAAAGAACTTCGCCGCGTGATAGCCGACATTTCCCAGTCCCTGAACAACAACGGCCTTTCCTTCCAATCCCGTCGTCATGCCGAGCTTCCGCATGTCCTCCGCGTTACTGCAGATCTCGCGCGTGCCGTAAAATACCCCTAGCCCGGTAGCCTCGGTTCGCCCGCGAATGCCGCCCTGGCCCACGGATTTGCCCGTGACGCAGCCGAGAGCGTCTATCTGTTCCGGATGAAACGCTTGATAGGTATCCGCGATCCACGCCATTTCCCGCGCACCGGTACCGTAGTCCGGGGCCGGCACATCTAGCGCGGGACCTATGAAATTCTTCTTGATCAGCTCAGCGGTGTAGCGGCGGGTAACGCTCTGCAGCTCTTCAACGGATAGCTTTTTTGAGTCCACCTTAACGGCGCCTTTCGCGCCGCCAAAGGGCACGTCGACAACCGCACACTTGTATGTCATCAACGTCGCCAGGGCGATCACCTCTTCCTCATTCGCATCTTCTGAATAGCGTATGCCGCCCTTAACCGGCAATTTGTGGTGGCTATGCTGCGCCCGCCAGGCCTGTATGACCCGATATCCATTGTCGGTCCTGATAGGGAAATGAAAACTATATACGCTGTTGCACACCTTGATCTGTGCGAGCAACCCCTCGGGATGGTTCGTTAAAGCGGCTGCCTTGTTGAAATAGTGATCGACGCTGGCCAGAAAATTATGGCCTTCATCCATTGCGGTCATTTCGGAATCTCCCTGAAATAATAATAGTTACAGGTTCATTAAAACACACAGGATATTTAAATCAATCGGCGACGGCTGCGACATGATAGGTTTCGCGATCGTGAGAGGGTGAGACATTCCCAAGCTAGAAGAGAATTGCGCCCGGAGTGGTCTATCTTGAGGGTTCGGGGGCGTTTTCTGTAGAGCTGTTTCGTAGGAACTCTCGGATCTTCCATCCAAGGAACATTACTGCGGCGAGTCCCACGATCACCCAAGACAGGTTGACTAAAAGGTCGGCTGTTGCCTCCACACGGTCGCTGAAATAGAGCCCTAAAAGCAGATAGATCAGAACCCAGATAACCTCGCCCACAACTCCAACTGCTGTAAATTTTATCCAAGAGAAATTTGTCGACCCGCTCAACAGGTTTAGCCACGGCCCTACAGGGGTCACAAGCCATCGGCTGAAGAATATCGCCGCCAAGCCCCATCGCTCGGCATAATCCTCGGCCTTCTTCACCATCTCGACGCCGCCGAATCGCCGCGTGATGTTGTTGATCGCGGGACGGCCGCCTTTGCGCCCAATGAAATAACCCGCCTGATCGCCGGTGATCGCCCCTAAACTACCCACGGTCAGAGCCATTCCGAATCCCATCTCGCCTTGCTGGACGAATGCGCCGACGACGAGCATCAGCAGCTTGACCGGCATCGGGATTCCAAGTGCCGACGCAGCAAGCATTACGAAATAGACCGGCAGCCCGTAAAGTGCGAACCACTCAAGTGCCAGATCCGTCAACGCGGCTCACCTCCCGGCGGCGGTATCGTTCCCTGCCTGAAGTCGCTGATAGTTTTTTCGAGTTCTTTCTTGAGTTCGTCGAATGGCCGGCCCTGGTCTTCGGCGATCGTCCCAAGGGGGCGACGATCGCGTGCCTCGGGCGGAAGCCCGATAGCTTTGTTCAGCTCCGGAAGCGGTACTTTATATGAATTGGCGACAAAGCCCACCCGCATCCATTCCGCGATGGGCTGGTCGCGGTGCTCGCGCCAAAATTCGGCCCGTTTATAGGTTCGGTAGGAATAGTACGCGGTGAATGCGATGGAAAGTACAAAGGCGGCACAAACGGCCCATTGCCATAGCTTGAATGACCTGATCCTTCGGAGGAACATCCGCACTCCTCTGCATACCGAATTACCGCGTTACTTGCTCTCTGAGACTTTGAGAACCGCGAGAAAGGCCTCCTGCGGGATCTCAACGCGGCCTACCTTCTTCATACGCTTCTTGCCTTCCTTCTGCTTTTCGAGAAGTTTCCGTTTGCGGGAGATATCGCCGCCATAGCACTTCGCTATCACGTTCTTGCCCATCGCCTTCACCGTTTCGCGCGCGATCACTTTGTTCCCGATCGCCGCCTGGATCGGCACCTCAAACATCTGCCGCGGGATCAGTTCCTTCATTTTAGCCGTCAGCAGCCGCCCTTTCGACGCCGCCGTGTCATGGTGCAGGATCAGCGAGAGTGCATCTACCGGCTCGCCCGAGACAACTATGTCCAGCTTCACGAGCTTGCTCTCGCGGTACCCGGACAGATGATAATCGAGCGAGGCGTACCCTTTCGACACCGATTTCAAGCGATCATAAAAATCGAGCACGATCTCGTTGAGCGGTAGGTCATAGACCAACATCACGCGGTCCGTCGTCACGTACTCGAACTTTTGCTGAACGCCCCGCTTTTCATCAAGCAGCGGCAGAATCCCGCCCAGGAAAGCATCGTTTGTCAGGATGGTCGCCTCAATAAAAGGCTCTTCGATCTTTGTGATCCGCCCCGTATCGGGCATCTTCGACGGCGAATCGATCTCGGCGACCTCACCGTCGGTTGTTGTTACGCGATAACGAACTCCGGGAGCGGTAGTGATGAGGTCCAAATTGAACTCGCGCTCAAGCCGCTCCTGGATGATCTCCATATGCAGCAGCCCAAGGAAGCCGCAGCGAAAACCAAACCCCAATGCTGTCGATGATTCAGGCTCATAGAAGAACGACGCATCATTGAGCCTCAGCTTGTCCATCGCATCCCGCAGGTCCTCATACTGGGCTGAATCGATCGGGTATAGTCCCGCAAAGACCATCGGCTTCACTTCCTGAAACCCCGGAAAGGGCGTATCGACCGGCCGGGCCGATTCGGTGATCGTGTCGCCGATCTGCACGTCCGCCACGGTCTTGATCGACGCCGTCAGAAACCCGACCTCACCCGGCCCAAGTTCCGCGATGGGCGTTGCCTTTGGCCTATTAACGCCCAAAGTCTCGACCAGATATTCTCTTCCGGTGTTAAAGAACTTGATCTTCGTCCCCTTCTTCAGCGTGCCGTCGATCACCCTGAAAAGTACGATCACACCTCGATAGCTGTCGTACCAGCTGTCGAAGATCAGCGCCTTTAGCGGGGCATTTCGATCGCCCTTTGGCGCCGGCACCTTGGCCACTATCGCCTCGAGCACGTCTTCGATCCCCAGGCCCGTCTTTGCTGATGTCAGCACCGCCTCTGATGCGTCGAGCCCGATAATGTTTTCGATCTGCTCCCGGATCCTGTCGGGTTCCGCCGACGGCAGGTCGATCTTATTCAGCACCGGAATCAGTTCCAAGTCGTTTTCGATCGCAAGATAGGTATTAGCCAGCGTCTGCGCCTCGACGCCCTGCGAGGCATCAACCACGAGCAAAGCTCCCTCACATGCTGAAAGCGATCGCGAAACCTCATACGAAAAATCGACGTGTCCCGGCGTATCTATTAGATTCAGCACGTACTGCTTGCCGTCGCGGCCCTTATAATCGAGCCGGACAGCGTGAGCCTTGATCGTGATGCCGCGTTCGCGTTCGAGGTCCATATCGTCGAGCAGCTGCTCTTCCATGTCGCGGTCCGCTACTGCGCCCGTCAATTGCAGGATGCGGTCGGCGAGGGTCGACTTGCCG
Source organism: Pyrinomonadaceae bacterium (assembly GCA_035461325.1). GTDB lineage: Bacteria > Acidobacteriota > Blastocatellia > Pyrinomonadales > Pyrinomonadaceae > OLB17. Next base: position 4,303 of record DATHVL010000319.1, on the reverse strand, counting down.
TGGTCGATGTGCGCGATGATCGAGAAATTTCTTATCTGCCCCTGATCCATATTTCTAATCAAAGAGAAACAGAAATTGTATCAAACGCCGCACCTTGCTGCACTGAGTGCCTTATCGAAACCCGGTCGCCGATAAAAATTTTCGTTGCCCTAAGTACCAAAGTTTTGTTATAGTTATTGTTCACGGAATTTTGGAATTTGTTGGGCGCCCCGGGCGTTTTTTGGAGGTATTTTATGAGACACGAATATGACAGGCAGGATGCAAGTGTCAGCACAAAGCTGACTTATCTATTGATCGGCGGAGGGATCGGGGCGGTTATCGCATTGCTTTTCGCCCCTAAATCGGGCATTGAGCTGCGCGAAGATATTGCCGATGCAACCCGTAAGGGCATCGAAAAAAGCAAAGAGACCGCACACCATCTGCAGGAGGTCGCCGGCGAGTATTATGAAGTGTCGCGCGAAAAGGCCAGCGAACTTGTTCACACAGCGCAAGAGAAAGCCGGTGCCTTGGGCGAAAAAGCTCGTACGGCCGCAGCACGCTCAGCCAATCCGTTTACGGCAGCCGTTGAGGCTGGTAAGGACGCATACGACGCTGAAAAGCGCCGCTCCGAATCAAAGTCGATAACCGAGGGCCGTCCCAGCTATCCGGTCAGCGACACTGAAAAGGGCTAACCTATGAACACGAACGATCCGCAATTCTGGATGATGGTGGCGTCGATCGTTATCGCCATCAGTTTCATCGTCATGGCGATCGCGCTGATCGCCGTGGCGCTTATAATTCGCCGAATCGTCGCCACTGTTAATCGGGTCGAGGAGCGCGTTGAGCCCCTGATCGAAAAGGTAAACGCGATGAGTGCTCAAGGCAAAGAGATGTCCGTGCATTTTACCGAAGTATCGGCACACCTCTCGACCGCGACCAAGCACCTCTCGGAATCGACCGAACTCATTCGCGATGAGGTGAGCGAGCTTCGGCAGATCGTCGGCTCGACCGCACTCGTTGCCAAGGAGAAAGTCGAGCTCGTGGGCAACACCATCGACCGCACGCATCTTCAGGTAACTTCGACTGCGGATTACGTGCAGGCAAAGATCGTCGAACCCGCACGCGAGATCGCCGCCATTATGGCCGGGGTGCGCAAAGGGCTAGAAGTGCTCTTTGCACCCGCACCGAAACAGATCGACCGGGTTTATACCGATGACGAGATGTTTATCGGTTAGAACCGTCAATAAAAAAAAGGGGCTGCCGATCGGCAGCCTCTTTCATTTCCCTCGTTCGTTATTATTAGTTTCCGGCGGGCTTTTCAGCTGCACGGTTCTCACGGCGTTGCTTCATTTGCTGTAGCCGCTGTTCCATGCGCTGTTGGCGTTCCGCACGGCGTGTTTCGATCTGCTGTTTCTGCTCAGGCGTCAGGATCGACTCGATCTGCATCCGGACGTTTTCGGCGTGCTGTTGTCGCTGGGCACGAAGAACCTCGGCTCGGGCCTTTTGATCTTCTGTCAGCGTACCTGCACGGCGAGCCTGCATTATCGAACGCATCTCATCGCGGATGGTTGAATCGAGCTTGTTCGATTCTCGTATCGCATTGATCTGCTGCTTCTGTGTGTCGCTCAGCTCGATACCGCGAAGCATGCCGCCCCGCATGCCGCCCATACCTTTGCCGCGCATGCCCTTGCCGAACTTGCCGGCACCCATTCCGGCCTTACGTTCCATCTTCTTTTGACCATCAACCTTGGTCTCGCCTTGTGTCTGAGCCGAACCCGCTACGGTAACAAAGCCCACTGCAAGCGCAACGGCCGCGGTCGAAAATAATTTAGTTTTTAATGACATCATTTACCTCTTGATTGGATTTCTCAGGTTTTGCACCTTCACAATGTAAGATGCGAATCCGGCACGTTTAGCCGAAAGTTTATGTAAAGAAATGTAAAACACGTGTAAACGAATCCACGTCGCCTCCGCTTGCCGAATTGAATATCACTGCCCCGAAAGGCTAATATGTGAAGTTTGAGCGGAACGCAGCAGCCGCCAATTAACTTGATGAGATTTTTGTCCGAAATAAACTCTCCGGCCGATCTTCGGCAGCTTAAGGTCGAAGACCTTCAGGAGGTTGCCGATGAGGTGCGCCAGTTCATCATCGACACATGTTCCTTGATCGGCGGCCATACAGGTGCGTCGCTCGGGGCCGTTGAGCTCGCCGTCGCGATGCACTACGTATTCGATACGCCAAACGACCGTTTAGTGTGGGATGTCGGGCACCAGGCGTATGCACACAAGATATTGACCGGCCGTCGCGATCAGCTCCATACGATAAAGCAGCCCGGCGGCCTATCCGGCTTTCTGCGGAGGGACGAGTCCGAATATGACACTTTCGGAGCGGGACATGCATCGACGTCGATCTCCGCCGCCCTGGGCATGGCGATAGCGCGGGATCAGAAAAACGAGGACTTCCACGTCTGCGCGCTCATCGGCGATTCGAGCCTGGCCGGCGGGATGGCAATGGAGGCCATCAATCAGGCCGGCCATCTCAAGTCACGGCTGATCGTACTCCTCAACGATAACGAGATGTCGATCGCCCCGGCGGTAGGTGCGCTCAGCCGTTATCTCAACCGAATTAAAGAAGCGCAAAGCTATCAGCATCTCAAAGAGGAGATCGGCGATGCCCTCGAAAGTGTTCCGCATTTTGGCGGTGCGCTCCGAAGAGCAGCTAAATCTGTTAAAGATGCGATCGCCGCCGCGGTACTGCCCGGTGCCTTGGTAAACGAGCTCGGCTTCAAATACATCGGGTACGTTGACGGGCACAATGTGCCGATGCTTGTGCGGGCGCTTGAGGAAGCCAAGAAGATCGACGACGGCCCGGTTATCGTTCACGCCCTTACCACCAAAGGCAAGGGCTTCCCCAATCCCGAAAAGAATTATTACGCATACCACGCGACGGGGCCTTTCGATCCAAAGACCGGCCTGCCGCGTAAATCCGGCTCCGCGTCGACCCCGACATACACCTCCGTGTTCGGCGACGTCATGTGCGAACTGATGGAGCGAGACGAGTCCATCATCGGGCTTACAGCTGCAATGCCGGATGGTACCGGAATCGACAAAGTGCTCGAACGATTTCCGAAGCGTTCCTTCGACGTCGGTATTGCGGAGCAGCACGCAGTCACATTCGCTGCCGGTATGGCCTGCGAAGGGCTAAAACCTGTAGCTGCAATTTACAGCACATTTCTCCAGCGCGGCTTCGACCAGTTGATACACGATGTGTGTCTCCAGGATCTAAACGTTACGTTCGCGATGGACCGTGCCGGTATAGTCGGGGCTGACGGCCCTACACACCACGGCCTGCTGGATATCGCATATCTTCGCGGGTACCCGAATATCATTCTGATGGCGCCCAAAGACGAGGCCGAACTCCGCGACATGGTTTATACCGCCATCGAACATCCCGGCCCGGCCGCTCTGCGTTATCCGCGCGGAAACGGCCACGGCGTGGATATCAGTGCCGAACCGAAATTGGTTGAGATCGGCAAGGCCGAGGTCATTCAAAATGGGAGCGGTGCCGCGTTGCTCGCGTACGGTTCGATGGTCGCTCCGGCAGGGGCCGCCGCAACCCTCCTCGCGGCGGACGGTATCAAACCGACCGTTGTTAACGCACGTTTCGTGAAACCGCTGGACACCGAGCTGATCGCCGAACTCGCCGAAACTCATGACGTTATCGTGACCATCGAAGAGGCATATCTTGCCGGCGGCTTCGGATCAGCCGTTATCGAGGCGTTGGAAGAAATGGGCCTGCAGGATGCAGTCAAGGTCGTCCGCCTTGGCGTACCCGATGAGATCGTCACGCACGGTGATGCGGCCAAACTTTTGGCCGGCTACGGGCTTGATCCGGAAGGCATAGCTGGCAGCACACGTACGGCCTTGCGACAGGCCGGCGGAGCACTTCGCAGTAAGAAGCTGCGAGCCGTAACTTGATCCTTACCTATTTGCTAATAAAATGAAAAACGAAAAGAAAAAGCAAAAGCATAGCGGCCTGCCGCTTTCTATCATCGCACTTGTTTTCATCATCGTCGTGATCGGCGGCATCTGGTTCTATAATTCATCGCGTCCCCGAACGGCTACTACCTCGAACACTGCATCGACCCCGGCGAGCACCGCCGCGCCGCGGGATATGGCAAATGCCCCCCTTGGAGCTCCGCTGGGTATAAACATGATCGGGTCGCCGGATGCGGCCGTCACGGTCGAGGAATTTGCCGATTTCCAGTGCGGTGCGTGCGCGAGCGTTCATCCGATGATGAAAGAGTTGCAGAGCAACTACGCA
>DATHVL010000318.1:0-2426 GCA_035461325.1 Pyrinomonadaceae bacterium | reverse complement strand
TCGTCCGCGATGAGGACATCCGCCTCTCGTTCCTTAACGGCAATTACACTACGCTCTCGTCCATAACGCCGGACGAGATGAACCGCATCATAGAACAGCGACTGTCGCCGCAGTACGTCTCGATCCACGCGACGGATCTGAAGACCCGCGCATATCTCCTCGGCGTCCCCGAAAGCCGTGCCGATATCTCAGACAAGCTCCAGACACTGCTCGATAACGGCATCGAACTCCACGCTCAGGTCGTTCTCTGCCCCGAAATAAATGACGGGCCGATCCTCGAAAAAACGCTTCGCGACCTCGCCGCACATTATCCAAAGGTCGTCAGTACGGCTGTCGTCCCGGTCGCCCTCACTCGCTACAATACCGACGAACGCCTCACCCGCGTGACTCCCGAGTTCTGCCGCCGCACGATCGCCGAGGTCGAAAAGCTCCAGCGAGAATTCCGCCGCACGCTCGGCACCACCTTCGCCTTCCTCGGTGACGAGATCTACATAAAGGCCGGTGCACCGATCCCGACCAAACGCCATTACGGCAGCTACCCCCAAATCGAGGACGGCGTCGGCATGGTCCGCTCGTTTATGAACGCCTTTGAGCGGCTTCTCGCCGGAAAAGCGATCGGAGCCGCCGCCAACACCCGCACCCATCTCGCGGCAATGCTCCCGCAAAGCACTACGGGCGATGCCGCAGCTAACGTGTTGCCCAACGCAACGATCCTTACCGGCGAGATGTTCGCCCCGATTCTCGCCGAACAGGTCGAAAGGTTCAACCACCTTGCGGGTACGACCCTCACCGTCCTCCCCGTGCCGAACACTTATTTCGGCGGTGACGTCTCCGTCGCCGGCCTCATCTCCGGCCGCGATTACTTGAACATCGGCGCGCAAGTAACGGGGGACGTTGCTATCATCCCCCGCCACACGATCAAATCCGACGAGCCCGTCCTCATCGACGGTATGCCCTATGACCACCTCACGAGTGAGTTCCCTGTACCGATCGTCGATCTCGACATCGACGGCCTCATGAATTACCTCGCCGCCCTCCGCACCTAGTTCCGCTTGAACTTATAAACGATTATCCCCGTTGCCTTTACCGGTTTCAGCGAAAGCTGTGTCGGGATAAATCTCGTTCGCTTTGCGGCATTGACTGCCGTCGGCCGAAGCAGTGCGTGCCCGTCAATCGCCTTCGCCGAAATCACCCGCCCCTCCTCATCGATCAACACCTGAACGCTTACATCTCCCTGTACCCCCACGGCTAGCGCGTGCGGCGGATACGGCGGCGTTTGCAGGTTGATCGCACGCCCGTTGATCACTCCAAGTGACTTGATCGGCGGTGGTCCCGCTTTTCTCACCGGAGGCGGCTCCGTCGATTCAACAGGTTTCACCGCGCTCGCGATCTCCTCCGCCAAACCGGTGGCCTTCTCAGAACCGCCGGACCCCGGGCCTATCCCCGTTCCCCGCACACTCGAGCCGTCCGATTCGGGACCGTCTCCGACCTCGAAACTTCTCCCATAAGGCCTTGCCTTGGATGTGTTCTGCACGGTCGAAACTCCGGCCGGAATATCGGCCGGGCTCTCCGCGACCTGCTGCATATTCTGGTTGCGTCTTGGCAGCTCCGAAGTCGCCGCCGAGGCCACCGCTCTCGCCGGTTCATCTTCCACCCTCTCCGGAGCATCCACCACCTCCGGCGCCAGCATTCGCGACATATCAAACTCACCGGTCCCGATGTCGATATCGGCGGCATAAAGGCTTGCGACCACGGCGGCGAGAAACAGGATCCCCACGACCACCGATGACACCAGAAAATAACGCGAGCGGCCCTTAAAGTCGGCTTGGACGCTGTTCGATTCGATCAGTTTGTCAAACATTCTACTCTCCTCCCTTTTCGCGTCCCGGTGCCAACCGACGTCGTCTCCGCTCGATCCGAGCGGCACTACCTTAGACACCATCGGCGGTACAAATGTTCCCGCGCGTCCGCATTGCCCATGTCCCAACGTCGTCGTAAACTAAACATGCCGATCAAAAAGATGTTCGACCGTCTCGCAGGAAATGATGAGGTAAAAGCAAGGCTCCGCCGTTTGCTCGCGGCGGGCCGCGTGCCCAATGCACTGCTCTTCACCGGCCCGGAGGGTATCGGCAAGCAAGCTCTCGCCTTCGAACTAGCCCGCGCATTTGTCTGCACCGCGCTCATAGAAAACGAAGGCTGCGGCGAATGTTCCGCCTGCCGCCGCGTCGAAACATTCGCGCTCCCCGAGCCCACCGAAAAGTCTAAGGACGATTACAAACGCGTCTTCTATGGCGAGCACGCAGACGTCGGCAAGGTCGTCTCCTACAAGCGAAACATTCTGGTCGATGCCATCCGCGATCTGGAAAAGGCCGCCAATTACCGGCCCTTCGAATCGGCCAGCCGCTTTTTCGTTATCGACAACGCCG
>DATHVL010000317.1:0-11380 GCA_035461325.1 Pyrinomonadaceae bacterium | reverse complement strand
TGAGAATCGAGGAAATGCAGTTTAGCTTTTGATCCCGACCACCTTCTTAAACCACCAGCGAAGCCCGACGAACAAAAATCGCCAATCTTTGAAAAACTCGGGCGGTTTACCTTCAAAGTAGTGCCCGACGAACTGCAATACCCAGCCGATCACAAAAAGCGCGACCGCAACCAACCACAACCCCCTGACAAAAAAACACACCGGGATCATCAGGAGCGACAGCGCGATCATAGGTATACCGAAGCTGTGCGTCAGGCGGTTAACGGGATGCTCGTGGCTCTTGGAGTATTCCTCGATCCAGTCGTCCCAACTGCGTCCTCCCATCATAATGTCACCTCCGGGATAATCGCCAAATAAACACGGTTATGGCAAACGCGATGCCGAATTCAACCAGGGGTAGGGTCCCGCCGGTAAAGATATTGACAAGAATATAGGCTATTATGCCGACGGTCACGGCGAGCGCGTACGACTCCACTGTCTTGAGGGTAGACTCGTCTTTCGGGCTTGCAAACATATTTCACCTCCCTTACTCTCGTTTTTCATAAACTGACGCGGTGAGGTGGTCGTCCAGTTCCTTCATCTCCGATCTTTCGAATCCATCCAGAAAATCATCCGGCATAAATACATCCCCGTCTTCCACGGTTTCCGGTATCTCGGTCACGACCCATTTTTCGACCGCGTCGGCAAAGTTCTCGTACGTCTTGGCCCCGCCGATGATGTATACGTCGCAGTTCAAATACTGCGAAAGCGCCAGCACCTCTTCCTTGCTGCGCTGTAGTAGAAGGTGTGGCTGTGGCTCAAGCGAGCGGTTGCGGCTTAGCACGATGTTCAGCCGGCCGGGCAATGGCTTGCCGATCGAGTTCCACGTGTTGTAGCCCATCACCAACGCATTTCCCATGGTCGTCGCTTTAAAGAATTTAAGGTCGGCCGGGTAATGCCACGGCAGCTTGCCGCCCTTGCCGATGGCGAGATTCTTTGCGACTGCAACTATGCCGATTATCGCCATTCTAATTCGGGAACTAAAGCTTGAGCGTCTTACCTTTATAAACCGCCACCTCTGAGCCCTTTGCGAGTACCGTTGAGTACGGCTTTTCGTAATTGAGAAACCGGAAGCGGTTGCCATAGGTGCAGCCGAAATCCACATCGATGTTCGGATGGCGTGCCTCAAAAAGCTCCCACTTCGGGTGCTCGACCTTATATTCGCTCGTTCGCGTTTCGCTGTGTCTAGTGTAGCCCCAATAGTGCTCGATAATAAACTCTTCGTGCGACCCGTCAGCCGGAACGCCGATATTCGCGCCGCTTTCGACGCTGATAGCGTTACGGCAATCGCCTTTCTCCCACGAATAACGCACATGCAGGGCATCGCGAAAATGCGACATCTTCCACCGCTGATAGGGCTCGCCGTACAGCCTGCGTGCGATAAGGGCGATAGCACCGCGCGGGACGATCTCTTTTACAAAAACCACACCGCGGCGAACCTCGCCCTCCGACTCCCGTCGGACATAAAAGCGAAGATTCACTTCTTCAAAATTGATATGAAACGGAATCAGAAAGTCCAAGACGCGGGTGTCGAGAAACATAAACCCGACCAGACTGACAAAGCATTTCCCGTCGTAAAGATCTAACTCGGTTCCCGCCGGAACTAACGGCGCCAGCACAGCGGGTTCGACCTCATAGTTGAGCATTATCAGGTCGCGCCACTGGGCTGTCAGGAATTTTTTCATACCAGGATCTGCCGCTTGTCGCCGGTCCGCACGGTTACGCGTTCGCGGTCAAAATATTCCAACAAAGGTATAGCATATTTTCGCGAAATGCCGGCGAGATCTTTGAAGGCGGAAACGTCGATGGTGCGGTCCGCAGAGCTGGCATCGAATTGCCTCAGCTTCTCGGTAAGTTGGTCGATCGCGTCGGCCCCGAAATAAAACTCCTCGGTGACCTTGCGAAGATCACCCTGCTTGACCAAGAGATTAAAGACCTTTCGTACGGTCGATGCGGGAATCCCGGAGCGGGCAGCTGCATCGCCTATGGAGTCGTCGAGCTTTTGCGGGGCGAGCCCCGCATTTGAATAGATCTTGATCAGCGCGCCCTTTGCACTTTCTTCTTCCGCCGACAGCTCGATCGAGTGCGCCGCCGCACTTATGAGTTCCCCGTGAATTCGCAGGCTTTCCTCAGAGGCCATGCGGTCGATAACACCATCGACAACTGCACCGGGCACGCGGCGGCCCGCAACCCCACGCAGGGTCTCTCGAGATATGCCCGAGGCGAGCGGCTCCGATTGATGAAAGCGCTCGATCGCAGCGATAATTTTGCCGCTTACCCCGTCGAGAATTTGCGGGTTTATGAAAATGGAGCCGATCTCCGTAAGTGTCTTATTCTCAACAGCAACGCGGAGAGCTTCGCTAAGCACATCCTCGCGCCACCCCGTTTGCGCCCTGAGCTGTTCACTATCGAGCCCACCCTCACCCTTGGCCTCAACAAATAAACCAACAACGGCCGCCGGGTCTTCCTTTGCTTTTAACAGCTTTTGGAGCAACTCTCGATGGGCCGGATGCTCTAATCGCTTTTGTTTACGAGCATGCGGCAGGATAACCTCGCCGCCCGCGATCGTGGTCTGAGGCGAGTAGCTGCGGACGACGAAACGCTCGTTCATAAGCCCCGCGATTGGATGTTCGAGCCGGAATTGTACAAACCCTCGGCCGCCCGGAGCGATTTCGCCCTCAGGTTCAGGCACTGCTAAGCGTGCCAGGACCTCGGCCGTACCGATATGCACTCGAACACGCTGGCGGGTCCGCAGGGGACGCTTGGAGCCCTCCAATACCTCGACCCTTGCGTCAAAGATCTGAGTCGGCAGGAGGCGCGAAGGGGGCACGAGCACCATGCCGCGCTCGAAATCGTGATGGTCGATTCCGGCAAGATTGACGGCAGTTCGCTGGCCGGGGCGTGCGGTATCAACAGAACGCCCGTGGGTCTGCAGCCCGCGGATACGAACGCGGCGTCCCTGAGGCAATATCTCCATCTCCGCACCAGTTGGTATTTCGCCGCCTGACAGCGTCCCGGTCACGACCGTTCCAAAACCTTTGAGCGCAAAGCTTCTGTCGATGGGCAAGAAAGGCACGTGCCGTTCATTTCGAACAGTAAGCGTTTCGGCCATGCTTGAAAGTACATCGCTAAGCTCGTCAAGGCCGGCTCCGGTTACAGAACTGGCCGCAATTACCTGTGCGTGCTCGAGAAAAGAGCCGGCCACGAGATCGGCGGCATCAAGTTGGGCGAGTTCAAGGGTCTCGGCGTCGACCAGGTCGGACTTCGTTAGTACGACGATTCCCGTGGAAATACCGAGTAGGCGACATATCTCAAAGTGCTCACGAGTCTGGGGCATCACGCCTTCGTCGGCGGCGATGATGAGCATTACGATATCGATGCCGCTTGCGCCCGCAAGCATATTCTTGACGAAGCGTTCGTGGCCGGGGACGTCGATGAATGCAAAGTGGTGAGGTCCGATCGCGAGTTCGGCAAAGCCGATGTCGATGGTAATGCCCCGCTGCTTTTCCTCGGGGAGGCGGTCGGCATCCGTACCGGTAAGCGCCCGCACCAGCGCAGTCTTGCCGTGGTCAATGTGTCCCGCGGTGCCGACGACTATCTCCATTAGGATCGTGTTGCCAAATTTCAAACCGCCCCGGTGCAGAGGCGGTTTTCTTCAAATCTTGTTTTGTAATAGCGGCTCTATCGGAGCCTGAGAAGATTTTCGACGGAAACGTCTTCGTCGATCGCCTCCCATCTAATGCCGAGGCCCCCGCCGATCAACTGCCAATTCTTTCGCTCCTCAGGTGTCGCGCTTTCCAGCCGAGGGAACCAATCGAGGGGGACCGACACAGCCCGGCCGTCTGCCAGCGCTACGCGCAGTGCGTCATCGCTGCATAGAACGTCGACTGCCAGGGGCTGAATATTCGCTGCGGAAATGCTCATCTTCTCTTCATACGATACATTTTACGCCGGCATTTCGGCAAGCGATCCTGTTTCAATCACCCCCGTCGCCGTTCTGGCCCTCATACTGCTCAAGCTTTCGGTACAGAGTCTTGCGGCCGATGTCCAGCAGGCGCGCCGCCTTTGATTTATCGCCCTCTGTATAATCCAGCGTGGCCTCGATCACCACGCGCTCGATCTCTTCCATAGACGCGGGCAGTGCGATGTCAAGCCCGAATTCGCGGCCGTCCGCAGCGGCACGGGCACGCTCGTCCTTGACGTGCGCGTTGGCGGTAAAGGCACTACGCCCGATCGCCTCGGGAAGGTCCTCGAGTTCGATCTGGCGGCCCGATGCGATAATGACCGCCCGCTCGATCGCGTTCTCAAGCTCCCGCACGTTTCCCGGCCAGTCATAACTTACCAAGGCTCGCAGAGCGTCCTTCGCGATGCCCGGGATAAAGCGGCCCGTCTTTTCCTTGTACCGCTCAAGGAAATGAAATACGAGCGGGTGAATATCTTCGATGCGTTCACGCAAAGGCGGGAGCGCGATAGGAAATACCGAGAGCCGATAGAAAAGATCGTTGCGAAAGCGTCCGTCCTTCACCGCCTGTTCCAGATCGACATTGCTTGCCGCGACGACGCGCACGTCGGTTTTGATCACCTGGCTGCCCCCGATGCGGGTTAGCTCTCCATCCTGAAGAACTCGCAGCAGGCGAACCTGCGCCTGCATCGACATCTCGCCGATCTCATCCAGGAAAAGCGTGCCGCCGTCGGCCTCTTCGAAACGGCCGCGCCGCTGGGTGCGGGCATCGGTAAACGCACCCTTTTCGTGGCCAAAGAGTTCGGCCTCAAGCAAAGTCTCGGGGATCGCGCCGCAGTTGATCTTCACATAAGGCCTGCCTTCACGGCCCGAGTTAAAGTGGATGAGATTTGCCAGCAGTTCTTTTCCGGTGCCGGATTCGCCCTGTACCAGCACCGTGGTCGAGGTATTGGCGACGTTAAGTGCAAGCTCGATCGCTCGACTGATCGATGGCGCCTGGCCGATGATCTCGCTGCTTCGCTGATAAAGCTGGCTCTTAAGCCGCATCACCTCGGCCGAGAGTTGATCGCGTTCGAGCGCGGTGCCGATCTGGTCGGCGATGCCTTCCACAAGAGCGACGTCGTGGTCTTCAAACTTTATGACGCTGCTCCAAACAAAGCCCAGCAGCCCGAAGGTCGTTCCGCCGACCCGCACCGGCGTCAGCAGCGCCGCTTTGCCCCCCAGCGTTTTGTTGAAGATGAGCCGGATCGCCAGCGGCAATTGGGAATCCGTGACGGGTAACGTTTTGCCGTCGCGTATCAGGTCGCTGACTGCAGGGAATGTGTCGATCTTCAAAGACTTGCCGTGCGCCTCGACCATCTTCAGAAGGCGGCCAGGTTTAACCCCCTCCGCTGACTTGAAAGACGCGAGTGATATCCGCTCGCCCGCTTCGTCGACCACGCCCAGAGCGCCGTAATCCGCTCCGACCAGGCTTATCGCCCGCTCAAGCGCGCGGGCGGAGACCTCGTTGAAGTCCGAATGTGAGTTCAGCGTATTAGCGATCTCTAGAAGCGCGTTCGTGCGTCGCGATTCCTGCTCCTGTGCGACGAAGAGCCGCGTGTACTGATAACCGATAGCAAGCTGCTGTGCGATCGATTCCAGAAACTGCACCTCTTCGTCCAGCCAAACACGCGGCCGCTTGGTATCATGCAGCCCGAGCAGGCCGATAACATCTCCGCTCAGTGAGATGGGAATGATCAAAAGCGAACGCGTCTCTAGAGCTTTTGCGAAGAACTTAAGCGTTGCATCTTTTGCCTTGGCCGTGTCATTTATGCGGATGGGTTTGGAAATGTCGAACTGCTGGGCGAGGCGTTTTGCATCGATCGGGATAACGGTTCCCACGCTCGAGGGGATACGCGAATCCCGCCGCCATTCGTGGCTGATCTGCAATTCTTTGCCGGAAATAAGCTGTAGTACGTCGCACCTGTCCGCCTCAAGCATCCTTCCGATCTCGGAGACGACGACATTGAGGAAACGCTGGATATCGATGCTCTCGGGCAGATCGCGAGCAAGACGCTCAATTATCGCTTCCCGAGCCTCGTGCATTCGAACTTTGCGTTCGAGTGAAAGCTTTTCCGGAGAGTGTGTGTCGTGAATCGAAATTGCCATCGTGTATCGCTTAATTTGCGATGCGGGTGGCGTAATGTCAAGTTGACACAAGTCGCATCGATGGATGTGTGTTAAATAGCCACAACGACTAACTGTTGGGTCGATTTGCCGCAGGGGGTGACGGTTGCGGCTTTGCGGGGGTTGCTTTCGGAACCTCCGTAGGTGAAGACTCGGGCGAGGGTTCCGGTTTACTGCTATTAGCCTCAGGCTTTTTCTTGAGATAATCGGGCAGTTCGGTGAAGGTGATGCGCTTTTGACCCGCCTCTGCCTGTTCGAGCAGTTCCTCGGCGTGAAGATTTTGCGGGTCGACCTCAAGCGCTTTCTTCAGTGCCGCGACCGCCTCGTGATATTTGGCGAGGTCGATCAGAACGGCACCCAGTTCCGTGTGATACTCGGTTTCTTCGGGATGCAATTCTGCCGCTTCCCTTAGGGCCTTTGCCGCGTCCTGATCCTCGTTCAGCTTACTGTAGGCCCGGCCGAGATTATAGTAAGCGGCGTGATCTTCGGGGTTGGCCTTTATTCGCTTCTGGTACCGCTCGACGGCCCGTTCAAATGCGATCACCGAATTCGGCTTTTCCTTATCGGCGGAATTGTCGTTCGAGTCCGTGTCGGCAGGCACTCCTTCATTCTCCATCGCGATCTGCTGGCTAAACTCCGCCAGCGCATACGCGATGCCGAGATAGAAATATGCGTCCGCATTGTCCGGGTCAAGCTTAACAGCCTGGTTGAGTGCGTCGATCGCCATTTCGGTCTCGCCGATGTCCAAGAACCGGCGTCCCTCGGACACCGCTGTGGGGGCGTCCGTATACTGCTGAACCTCGTTAGAAGCTTCAGTCTCCACCTGTGGCGCATCCGGCTGCGATTCCCCGCAGCCCGCGACGATGATCGCAAACAATATCAGAAAAATTCCGGTCAACTTCATAACTTATGGGAGTGAACGCGCTCAGCCCGGAGGGAAGACAAATGTCCGTCCGCCCAACAGATGCACATGCAAATGAAAAACTGTCTGGCCGCCATCGGCGTTGGTATTGATCACCACCCGATAGCCGTCCTCGGCAAAGCCCTTTTCGCGTGCGATCTCGGCCGCTTTAATCAGTAGATGCCCGAGCAGCTCACGATCTTTCTTTGATGCCTTATCGAGCGATTCGATATGCTGCTTTGGCACCACCAGAACGTGGGTCGGGGCCTGCGGGCTAATATCATTGAACGCGATCGAGCGGTCGTCTTCGGCGATCTTTTCCGAGGGGATATCGCCCGCAACTATCTTGCAGAACAAGCAATCTTCGTTAGCCATATCGGTAATGATAATTAAATCACACAAGCACGGGTATTGTTAACTCTGCTCTGCCGTGTCGGCAGGTGACAATGGGCCATCGGTGACCTGTGCCGTGAGCCTTTCCACATCGGCGCCGACCTTTCTAAGTTTTTGAATGATCGCCTCGTATCCGCGGTCAATGTGGTAGACGCGGTCGATAAGCGTCTCACCCGCGGCACAGAGACCGGCCAGGACCAGTGACGCCGAAGCCCGCAGATCTGAGGCGATTACGGGTGCACCGGTGAGCTTGGTCTTACCGCGAACCGTCGCCGTGTTTCCGCTGAAATGGATATCCGCCCCCATGCGGATCAGCTCAGACGCGTGCATAAAACGATTTTCAAAGATCGTCTCGGTGATCCGTGAGACGCCCTCAGCCTGCGTCATCAGAGCCATATACTGTGCCTGCATATCGGTGGGAAATTTTGGATGCGGTTCGGTCGTGACATCCTTTGCAGTCAGCCCGTTCGCGCCGCGGGTGACGCGAAGGGTTGAATCGTCGACCTCCTCGATCTCAACGCCCACTTCGCGAAATTGCTTGATCACTGCAGAAAGATGAGCTGGGCGGCATTTCTCGATGCGAAGTTCTCCCTCGGTTATCGCCGCGGCCGCGATGAACGTCCCGGTCTCAATGCGGTCGGGAATGATCGTGTGTTCAGCACCGTGCAAAGATTCAACCCCGGTGATCGTCATCGTCGGTGTGCCTGCACCCTCGATCCGTGCTCCCATCTTGTTGAGCATTTCTGCGAGGTCGTCGATCTCCGGTTCACAGGCGGCGTTGCGTATGGTGGAAACACCATCTGCGAGAACCGCCGCCATCATAACGTTCTCGGTTCCGGTTACCGTCACCTTCTCGAAATCGATCTCGGCACCCTTTAGCCGGCCCGCAGGCGCGGTCGCAACGACGTCACCGGATTCAAGCGAGACCTTTGCACCAAGCTGCTCAAAGGCTCGCAAGTGCAGATCGATCGGCCTCGTTCCGATGGCACAACCCCCGGGCAGGCTCACCTTGGCCTTCCCGAACCGAGAGAGCAGCGGCCCCAAGGCGAGAACGCTCGCCCGCATCGTCTTGACGAGCTCATATGGAGCTTCAAAGGTCTCGATATGCGCTGCCGTTATGACATGCGTTCTAAGGGCAGGTGTGAGCACAGTGGCGCCCAGGTCTTCAAGCAGACGCCGCTGCGTGATCAGGTCCTTGACGTAAGGGACGTTGTGCAGCGTCACGGTTTCGGCGGTGAGAAGCGCGGCGGCAAGACATGGCAATGCTGAGTTTTTAGCACCGCTGATCTCGACCGTACCTTTAAGCGGCCGCCCGCCGCGGATGAGAAATCTATCCATAATACTCTTAAGTTCTGCTTATGGGAGCAAAAACCTGATGTTATCACGAGCGGTCGCGTGAGATAAAAGGAGCGAATAATAGAAAAGGCCGGCGAGGTGAGGCGCCGGCCTTGTTAGCTGCTTCTAAAACCTAAGCGTTACACTCTGGCTATCCAAAACCAGGTCGGTAGCGGTAATTGCGTTTAGGCTGTTGCCGCTGTAACGGATCTCGATCAGCCCGCTTGCATCGGCATTTCCCGAGTTCTCGACCGCGACCACGACGCGATTGTCGTCAAAGTAAGTAACCTTGCCCGAGAACGTGATCGAACCCAGCAGGCGGCTCACCGTCACATCGGCGTTGCCGTCCGACCTCACCGCAACGGTCGCACGGATCAGAAGCTCGGAGCCGCGCCCCTCGATCTGCATCGAGCCCGTGCCGAACTTCGCGAGATTAAGCGTACGACCGGTGATTACCTCCGGAATCGCGTCCGCGATCCCAAGCGTAAGGTTGACCGTCTGAACCTGATTAGGCCTTGAGATGAACTGTGTGCCGTCACCCGTCCGGAACCGCACTTGGCCGTCCGTCTGTATCTCGGCCCGCAGCTCATAGTTCCTGCCGCTGATGATATTCCGCGGGTCATAGCGAAGTTCATAGGGGATCGGTACTTGACGCCCACTCGTTTGGACCGTCGTTTCGGCCACCGGAATCCCGTTCGGATCTGCAGAATCGACCAGTAGCACCCTAACTTCCGAATTCGGTGCTAGGGCGACCCGCGGCAGATAAGTTACCGTTCCGCGAACGATAGCCGAACCTGTACCGGGTATCGTGGCCCCCGGCGCCGAGAGGCGAAGCTCTACAACGCGGGGGTGTCCCCAGGTCAGCACCGGTACATTCTCAGAAGTCGTAAAAATGGTCCTGTTGCGATCTGTGATCTCGGCCCTCACCGCATAGCGTCGGCCCTGCATGATCTGTTTCTGATCGTAAACCAGGTCAAAAGAATGGGGCTGACGATTATTAAGCAGCGGTATCCTCTGCGTTACTACCGTTGATGGATCGGTCAAACTGTGCGTGATATCGACGAGTTCAACCGTGAGGATCGCACCATTTGAAAGCAGCGGCCGTGCGGGATACGTGACCGTACCCGAAACGACATTATCCTGAGTGGTGACCTCGCCGTCGTCGCGCTCGGTTTCGCAGGATGCTGCCGTGGTTACGTTTTCAGCCGCCAAAACAGGCCTCGCACCAGTCGGGATGCTGTAACTTACGGTGCTCACCTGCGACGGGCAACAGTCCGCATCGCTTGACGTGTAGCGAACAAACTCAGCGGTAAGCGCCGTAGGGCTCACCAAAAACAATCGCGAAAACGCACCGTCGACCCTCGCACCTGTGGGCTCCGGGGCCAAGGTCCCTGCCAGTCTTTCAGATACAAATACGAACCCGTTCACCTGCGTCGGCCGGCACATCCCGTCAACGCTTGCCATCGCCGTTACAACGGAGACGTTGCCGTAGGACTGTCGCGGCCCGAAAAGGAACCAGCCGTTACGTGTCAGTTCGCGTTCAGCGAGTGTTTCCGGCTGACGTATCTGTTCGCGGCACTCCACCGAGTTCGGCGTCGTGCCCATCATCCGCGGCGCCCGCGGGACATTTTGATTTGCTGTATTCCAATTTCTTGTCAGTGGTCGATCGAGCCAGGACATTGTCTGGCCGATAGCGGCGAACGCCAATAGACCTGTTAATAATATTAGTGATACCACCCTTGTCATATGTTCCTCCTTGATGATCTTGCGATCCAATAATTAAATATCCCGGGAGATATTCTTTAGATTCTATCACCGAGAGCAAAGGTTGGCGGTTAATTACTGTTTACACGGGGTTTACACTTTTCCGTCGTCGCCGATTGCTTCAACGGGGCAAGCGTCGAGAGCCTCACGGCAAAGCTCGTCCTCCGCCTGAGTTACGGGCTGCTTATAGACGAACGAGTATCCGTTCTCGTCGTTGCGGGTAAAATTCGCGGGGGCGGTGTCGCGGCACACATCACAGTCGATGCATTGCTTGTCGACGTAGAAGCTGCCTGGCGTGTTGTCGGGAAGTTTGTCAGCGGGCTCGGCCATTGGTTTAACCGGACCGTTCCGTCAGCGAGATCATCCTCTCGAGTGCGATACGTGCGAAATGCTTAGTTTCTTCGTCGACGATTATCTCGTTGACTACATTTCCATCGAGTAGATTCTCAAGCGCCCACACTAGGTTCTGCGGGGCGATGCGGTACATCGTCGCACACATGCAGAGATCGGGGGCGAGCAAGTGGACCTCCTTATCCGGAAAGCGGCGAGCCAAACGGTTAACGAGATTTACTTCGGTCCCGATCGCCCACTTCGATCCCGACGGCGCCTCTTCAACGGTCTTGATAATGAACGAGGTCGACCCGTTGAGATCGCTTTTCTGCACTACTTCGTATGTACATTCCGGATGGACCAGCACCTGAACTCCGGGGACATCCGCCCGGATCTTGTCAACGTGCCAATCTTTAAACCGGCCATGTACCGAACAGTGTCCTCGCCAGAGTATAAGCTTTGCGTTGTGAAGCTCATCGGGCGTGTTGCCG
>DATHVL010000316.1:0-2148 GCA_035461325.1 Pyrinomonadaceae bacterium | reverse complement strand
TATTCCAAACTAATTAAGATCAAACAGCAAAAACTCGGTATTGTCTTCAGCAGATTGTAGGGTTAGCGACTTTTCTTCACTAACCGCGGCGCCGTCGCCGGGCTGCAGAGTCTGGCCGTTGATTTCGAGCGAACCGCTGATCAATTGAACCCACGCGTGCCGGCCTTCGGCGATGTCGTAGGTTATCTCCTCGCCGTTACCCAGGATCGACGAATACAGTTTTACGTCCTGATTGATGTGAACGGACCCGTCATCGCCCCCGCGCGATGCTACGAGGCGCAGCTTTCCCTGTTTTTCCTCCGGCGGGAAGTATGTCTGCTCATACGAGGGCAGCAGGTTCTTCTTTTCGGGCAAGATCCAGATCTGCAGCAGGTGCGTGTCGTCGGTCGGCGAGCTGTATTCGCTGTGCATAACGCCCGTGCCGGCGGTCATCCGCTGGACCTCGTGCGGGCGGATGGTCTCACCGTTGCCCATTGAATCGCGGTGTGAAAGCTCGCCGGAGATCACGTACGTGATGATCTCCATGTCGCGGTGGCCATGCGTGGGAAAGCCCTGAGCCGGCGCGACGCGGTCCTCATTTATTACCCGCAGATCGCGAAATCCCATATGCCGCGGGTCGTAGTAATCCGCGAACGAGAAGCTGTGATACGTGTCGAGCCAACCGTGGTTTGCATGTCCGCGTTCATTCGAACGCCTGATCTCTATCATTGAAAATTCCTCCTTGTCGATATCCGCGTCTTTGCGATGATCCTGCGGTAATTTCCCGCAAAGACGCAAAACTATACAAGAAGTTTATCGCTTCTGGAAAAGAATGTAATCATCAATTGCGGTGATAATGAGGTAATACTTTTGGGTGAGTGCTATCCCCAACGGATCTCTAGAACATTCACGGGCTGAACTCGGTTTTTGACGGTTAGTGGTTCTTTTGCGTTGACGGGAACTCGGTTGCCGCTCGCCGCGGCGGTCGCCTCGGTCATAAGGATCTGGCCGCCCGCGGCGTTCGATTCGAGCCGTGACGCCAGATTTACTGTATCGCCGATCGCTGTGTACTCCGACCGCTTATCCGAGCCTATATACCCGATGGTCGCTTCACCGGTGTGCAGCCCGATGCCCATCGAGATCTGGCCCAGGCCCTCCGCACGCAGCTCTTCGTTTAGCGAGGCGATGCGTTTTTGCATTGTCACCGCAGCCTTTACCGCGTTAAGGGCATCCTCTTCAGATGCTGTGGGTGCACCAAAGAGCGCCATCAGGCCGTCGCCGATATACTTGTCGAGCGTCCCGCCGTGTTCGAAGATGATCTCCGACATCGCGGAGAAATAACGATTGAGCAGGCCGACGACCTTTTCGGGTTTTTCCTTTTCGCTTAATGCGGTAAAGCCGCGAATGTCGGCAAAGAGCACCGTGATCGTCTGATTAACGCCGCCAAGCCGGAACGAGGCGGGGTTTTCGAGCAATTGCTTAACCACGTACTCCGGCATGAATCGGCTATAGTTGGCCCGGGCCACCTCTTCGCGTGCGAGCCGTTTGTGGGCTTTGACGGTTTCCACGGTTACGGCGGTCTGGGCAGCGACGGCGCTGATGAGCTCGAGGTCGTCAGGGGTGAATGCTGCGAAGGGGTCGAGCCTATCAGCGTAAAGCACGCCGTGCACCTGCGATTCAGTAATAAGAGGTGCGCAGATCGTCGACCGCACGCCCTGTGAAACGATGGATTCGGCGCCGGAGAACTGCGCATCGGTGCGTGCATCCTGTGAAAGCAGTGCGACCTTTTCACGCATAACCTTCTGGGTGATCGTTCGGCTGATGGTCATCCGCTCGGTCATCTTTTCGATATTTTCGTTGCGGGTGCAGACGGCGACCGGATTAAGGCTGTACTCGAGTATGCGCCCGTCTAGCGTCTCATCCGCGATGAGCGCGACGACGCGGTCGGCAGTTGTGCCGCGAAAGATAAGGTCAGTGGCTTTATTAAAGATCTCCTTAAGGTCAAACACGGTGCCGAGCGATTTGCTCATCTCATAGAGCAGTTCAAGGGCCTTTGCCTTTCGGCGAAGATCGGTCAGTTCCTCAGGGGTTGTTACGCCCGTGTCGACCGAAAGATGTGACTGGCGGGCGATGATCTCGTTTGCGGAGATAAGCAGTTGAGTCTGGCCA
>DATHVL010000315.1:0-3019 GCA_035461325.1 Pyrinomonadaceae bacterium | reverse complement strand
GGCCTCCCTGATCTCCGGTTCCATATCCGGCGTCACGTCGGCCGTTCGGGGCGGGAGGTTGGTTGAGCCGCGTTCGCCGTTTTGTTCTATATCGTCGATCAGCCGCTGCATCTGTTCGATCTCGACGACCTGCGCCCGGATGATCTTATCGGCCAGCTCGCGAACCCGGGGGTCGCTGATGCTCGAACGGCGTGCATTATTGATGGCGATGGAATGGTGCGGGATCATCGATGACATAAAGCTTACGTCGCCGATGAGCGCCTGCGATCGGTTAACGGCTAGGAGGGCGATCCCCGCTATCGCGGCGACGGCGAGGACGGCGATCTTGACACCGGTACCTTTATACATTGGCCACATGAAAGCGAGCATGATCAGAGTCATTACACATCCCATCACCAGGGACGCGACAAGCCGGTTCACGCTGAACGTAACGTGGTCCATCGAGTAGACCAACTGATACATCAAAAAGAACATGATAAAGGTCGAGGTCCCGATCATGGCCGCAAACCGGCCCCAGCCCATTCCCATTTCGTGTTTCTTTTCATCCATAATTTTTCTCCGGTCGGCGGACGACCTGATCCAACTGTAAGTCCCCGCCAAAAAACGCAACGCATTACTGACAACAGGTGTTAGTTTAACTGTTTCCGCAACTTACCAGCGTATGCCAGCGAACGAACGCCAGCACGCGTGTCGGCTGCGATGCGCGCTTTTTTAGTTTCGGTGCGACCGTTGCCCCGCGGTCGCTATTGCCAGGATCACAAAAGCAATGGCGGCGGGGAGCCAGACCCAGAGCAGTTCCGATCCGACGACTCGCCAGCCCTTGAGGCCGAGGAATTGCCAAAGGCTAAAGGGTGAGACCTCAATAACGCGCCACGGAAAGAAGAGTCGATCACCGGAATACGGCCAAAGCAACGCGACGCCGAGGCCGCCGTTGGTCAGCATGTCGAGCAGTCCGTGGGAGGCGGCCGAAGCCGTGACGAAGAGGAACGCCGTCAGCCGGCGTGCCCGCAGCCAGGGGGCGATCAGTGCCGCCAGAAAGCCGAGCAGCGCGGCGAACGCGAGCGAGTGGCTGGCCCCGCGGTGGCCGAAGTCGTGCGAATACGCAATGCCGAATTTGAAGGCGAGCATATCGAGATCCGGGATGACAGAGGCGGCGATGCCGGCCACGATCAGCCGCGGCGGGATGATGTTGCTGCCCAAGCCGTAGCCAATGGCTATCGGGACTGCAGGATGTGTGAAGATAGTCGGCATCGGTGAAGACGGTCGTGGTTGCGTCGTCTATCCACGTGTCAAAATGATCATTGTTTCGAAGTTCTCTCGCCCTTTGGCCCATTTAGAAATTCCTTTGCCTCTTGGATCTCCGGCCGTGGGCTGTCGGCGAGTGGGCTAATGTTAACGAGATCGCGATAGTGAGCAGAGGCTCTCTTCAGGTCGCCCATCAGTTTTGCCGACCGGGCCGCGCCGTAGACGGCGTTGAAACGGTTAGGTGTTCGGCGAAGTGCCGATTCGAATTCCGCCATTGCCGCTGCGGGCTGTTTGAGTTCGAACAGCAGCTCCCCTAATTGCTCGCGAGCCGGCATTATCGATCCGGGTGTTACAGGATGCTTTTCAGTTGCATCATCCAACTCGGCCGCGAGGCGCATCAGCCTGATCGATTCTTCATGATTTCCTTCGGCATAGGCTAACCATGCGGCGGCAACTTGGCGTTCGATCTCGACCTGCTTGCCCCAATCGTAATCGCCTTTAACGTCGAGAAGCTCCTGACGGATGCTCGTTAGTTTCTCAACCTCCTGCCGAACAGATGCCGCGTCTCCCATACGCGCGGCGCCGATCGCACGAGCGAAGTGGATGTGAGCCGTCGCCCACTTATAGCTCTGCCAGTTAAGCCCCTCAAGATCGGGTGGAATGGGCATCTTCGCCGCATCCTGCCACTGCCGGCGTTCGAGGGCGTAGCGCGCCGGGATCGCTGTGGCAGAATATGCGACCTTAAAATTCGGCGGATCGACCCGCTTGATCGCGGCCATTTCATCCAACACTCCCTTGGCCTTTAGGTCTTGCCCACTCTGCAGATAGGCATACATTAGATAGTCCATCGCGTGAAGCTTTTCGTCCCATGCCCCGGGCATTTTATGCCTGACCGCGTAAGCCTCGGCAGATGATCTGGCGTCGATATTCGACGCTATCGCCTCTTGCCACAGGCCCATTCTTGTAAAGATGTGCGAGGGCATATGCTGAGCATGTGCCGACGCGGGAGCGATCTTGGCGTATCGCCTGGCTGCGGTTAGTGCGAGGTGTGCGAGCTCCGGGAAATCATAACCGTGGATCAGATAGTGCGTAACGCCGGGATGCTCCGGCTCGAGTTTAAGTACGCGATTCAAGATCTCGGCAGCCTTCTTTTCGTTAACAAAGTTTTTGTCGCCCGCCGCCATTCCCTTTGCAACCAGCGTTAAGGCATAGAAAACGGCGGCCTCGTTGTCTGTGGGATAACGCTCGTAGAGACGTTCCATAGCGTCGCTGAACGCGTTGGAGCGAGCGCGGTGGTCGTCCGTTTCGATATCTGTATAGAACGCTCCGGCTGCTTCGATATAATCGCGCTCACGCTGTGTAGGTGCTCCTGCAATTTTCGCTTTGTCTAAAGCTTCGCGGCCGGCCCGCAGATCGGCCACGCTCGGAGGTGCCCAGATCGGATGGTATCTGCTCATGGCGATGCCCCAGTAACCCATCGCGCATTTCGGATCGGCGGCCGTGATCCCGGAAAAAACCTTTTCTGCTTCTTCGTACTCGAAGGAATGCATCCACGCCACGCCGCGATTGAACTGGGTTTGAAGCTCGGCGGAGCATGAGAAGGGAAAGCTAACGCGTCCCAGTTGGATCCGGTCCCCGCTTTGGTGGCCATGCGGAACTTGGGCATGAGTTGATGCGGCGAAAAAACTCAGCATTAGAGATGCGGTGAAGACAGACTTTAATAGGAAGGTGGGGCTTGTGAGCTTAAGGGTTCTCATGATTCAAATACCTCCGA
>DATHVL010000314.1:0-13098 GCA_035461325.1 Pyrinomonadaceae bacterium | reverse complement strand
TTGCCGGATAAAAGAAACAGCGTACCCATGGGACGGGTACGCTGTTTTTGTTTTTACCAATTGTTTGGGTTAGCTTGAACTAACCTCGGTTGAATTATTTATCATAATATCACCCCCAGTGAGAGAAATGTTACAGGTTTTGAGGGGGCGGAGTCAATAGTATTTTGAGCCTATCTCGTCTTTCAAGTCGGGAGTCTTTCGCGTTACGAGAATTGGGAGAGTAGGCTGAGAGGTGATCAGGGAGTATTGGAAATCCAAAATCCGAAATCTAAAATCCAAAATCGATATGGTGCCGGAGGTCGGACTCGAACCGACATGGGCGTTAAGCCCGCTAGATTTTGAGTCTAGTGCGTATACCAATTTCGCCACTCCGGCGGCAAACTTCAAATATTAAATCTCCGTGCGGGCAAAATCAAGAACTGAGGGCTTATTGGCCGACATAGATCCCGGGGAGAGGGACCTCACCCGCGCCGCCGAATTCGAAAGCTCGAACTTCCCAGTTGGAGCTTTGCAGGTAATACCAGATGCGGGAGGAGGGGCGATAGACAGCTACATCAGCGAGGCCGTCGCCGTCAAAATCCGCGGTGAGAGGCTGATCCTCAGCGACGCCGAATCGGACAGCGGAAAATCCGGCAGTTGAACCGAGCAGGTACCATATGCCGCTGGCGGGCCGGTAAACCGCGATATCGGCGCGGCCGTCGCCGTCAAAATCGGTTGCAAGCGGCCGATCGCCGGGAAGGCCGAAGGCGGTATAGGTAACGCCCGCATCCGAGCTTCGATAGATATACCAGACGCCGTTCGAGGGGCGGAAGACGGCGATGTCGGAACGGCCGTCGCCGTCGAAATCTGCGGGGAGCGGCTGGTCTTCAGCGACGCCAAAACGGACCGTCATCACGGTGCCGTCAGAGGAGCGGTAAATATACCATTCACCAGTTACTGGCCTATAAACGGCCATATCGGAACGGCCGTCGCCGTCGAAATCCGCCGGGACCGGCAGGTCAGACTGCAGCCCAAACCGCATTGCACGCACCGTGCCGTCCGAACTTTGCATGATCCACCACTCGCCGGTTGAGGGCCGATAAATCGCAATATCTGTGCGGCCGTCGCCGTCGAAATCTGCATTAGCGGGCACGTCGCCTGTCGAGCCGAAGCTGATCGCAGATAACTCGCCTTTTGAGCTATTGATCACTCTGAAGTCGGGCGCACCGGGCTCGCTATTCGGTCGAGCGACGCTGAGGTCGGTCCGGCCGTCTCCGTCGAAATCGAATGGAGCGAAGGACTGCGGGGCGCCGCAGGAGCAGGTGTAGCCATCGGTGACTAAGATGTCGTCGAGGTATTGGCCCTCGCGAAAAGAGCCGATGTCGGTTCCGATACGCCAACGCAAGCGGACGCTTTTACCCGCTGCGGATGCCGGCACGGCTGCGATCGTATCTATGAACTCCGACATCTGGTTTATGCCGCTGCGGCCGCTCCAGCCCGAGCGTCCGCCGAGGGGATTACTGCAGCAGGTATCTATGATGCCGTCGTAACCGCCTTCGAGAAAGGAGCCGCCCGCCGCAAGGATATCCTGCCACTCGCCGCCGCCAATCTGGATCTCAAGCACCGAACCGTCGTAAAGCCGATTGCGAAGAAATGTGGTCTCGAGTTCGTACCAATTGCGGAACGAGATCTGTGCATCGGGCGATGTGATCTCGAACGCTGGCGAGACGAGTTCGTTAATGCCCATTTGATGAGGGGCCGGCGAGAAGACAGCGTTTGCCCCGCTGGCAATGCGCGCAGTAGAGGTGCGCCAGAGCTGGTGGTTGGGCGAAGATGTGGTCAACCAGCCGGCGGGAAGATCGGGCGCGGTAACACCGTCAAAGTTCTCAGAAAATGCAATGGCCTGCTTGCCGGTTTGGAGGGCAAGCACGATATCGGCGAGCTGTTCGCCGCCCTCCGTTAGCCGCAGAAGCGGTCGCGCGACCGCGCCGCATTTTAGCGATGAAGACAACGTAAAGGTAAAAGTGCGGACGGCCTCAGCACCGGGCGGGATGATGCCGTAATCCTGTACCGGACCGGGGGATTCGATGCCGACCCCTTGCAGCATCTGAGCGGTAAGGCCGATCGCTGAGCGGGCGCCATCATTGCGGAGCGTAACATCGAGCGAGATCGTTTCGCCGGGATCTGCTCCCCCGTCGATCTTGCAGCTTTCGGCGGAGATAAACATCTCAACCGCTGAGATCACCGGAATGGGCTCGAGCGCGAAGCCGACACTGTTGGTTCCGCCCGGCAGTGCGGTAACGGGCATCGACGCGGTGCGGTAGCCCTTTGCGGCGCCCGTTACGATCACTTGGCCCGGTGGAATGATCAGAGGGCCGTAATTCCCCGTGGCCATGCTGTGCCGCGAAAAATCGGCGACACTGACGATCGCACCTCCTATCGGCCGAGAAGTTGCCGCGTCCGTGACGGTTCCGTTTAACGTTGAGGTTTGAAGCGGCTCACACGCGTCAAATTTGAACGCGGCTATGCGGGTCAGCCACCCGAGTTCGCTGAATTTCTGGCTGGCCAGCGTGTAATAGGCGTTAGTCAGCCAGAACGTACAGCCCTCGAACGGGTCGACCGACATACCGGCGTATTCACCCCAACGGAATCCGAACGCCCGCTGGACGCCCGTGCCTTCGATCAAGGTCTTTTCCGGAAGAAGCTCGTTAGGCGGATCAGTTGCGAGGCGGCCGGTGTAATGAATCGAGACCTTTTTGTCGTCAGCGACGAAGTTATATTGGAGCGCGGTGTTCCCCTCGTGATCCTGCGCCGCCGCGCCGATCCAACGTGAAGAAGTGACATCGCCGATCGCGGCCTGCGAGATAGGCTGGAAGCCGCCGCCGGATATTCGGTGAAGTTCGTAGAGCCGAAGCCCGGCCCTATATGGGGAACCGGCGGCCGAGGAACGGACCGTTTGGTTAACGGTGAGCGCTTCGTGGGTGCCGAAGTTGCGGTAGGCGAGCCGATGGGCGATGCGATCGCTCTGGGAATCGAGGTATTCACCGGGCGGTGGCTGCGCGATATCGGCACGGCCGAAGGGGCTTGTGGGATCGAACGGTGTCACATTGATCGGGCTGCCGTCGGCTTCGGAAAACGTGGAAGCGAACGGGTCGTCGAAGTCGGCCGAGAGCTCCCATAGCCGGATCGCATCTGCGGCATCACCGTACTCGTCGGCGGTGTAGGTGCCGAAAAGAGCGGGGGCCGTGGGCGGAGGGGCTGCCATGCCGTCCACATCTGCTGGAAGTGCACCGCGGCGGCGAACCGGTGAATCCGATCCAAGTGAAAAATACACATATCCCGCTGCGGGGTCGCCCGCGAGAATCCGTTCGCGGTCAAAGGCGAAAATGCCGCTGCCCGCGAAATCGGCACCGAAGAATTCGTCCGTTGCCATTAGATAGGCGTCGCCCCATTGGCCCATCTTTGGGAAGTCGTTAACCTTCACGTTCGGCATCACAAACTCGTATGCATAGTACTCGCCCGTGGGGTCACTGGTGCGAGAGACGGCGATCATCTGCCGAAAAGGCGGGAAAGCGGAACAGACCTGGCTGATGACCCAACGGTCGGCAAACTGATCGTAAAGCACGTTCGGGAGGCCGTCGTTGCGGAGGGCGCACGTAGTGTTTAGCGGAGCAAAGAGTGTACTAAGCTTCACAGGCGGGGTTCGCGGGATGCCGCTTTTGTCATAAACGCGGAGCAAAGAGTTGACCGCCTGAACGTAATCGTTCGGCCCGACAGCACCGATCATATCCGCCGGTGCGAATAGCAGCGAATAGGTGATCGCATTGTCTTCATTTGCGATGCCGTTGAAAGAGAGTAGGGCGTCGGGCATCGGGGAGGTTGCGATCACCGACAGGAAGTCGATCCGGCCGGGTTGCGAACGGCTAGCCTCTGCCGGCATCGTGACGAGCGGGCCGGAAATGGCAAAGGCTGTTGCCCGGCGGTGCACAGGCCCCGCGACGATCGATTGGCCGGGCGCAGTCAGGGAAGGCAGCAGGACCGCTGATAAAAGGGCAATAACAAACGCAGAATGTTTCATCGGCCCGGGTGCGTGGACCTGTGGGAAAAGGCAGCTAGACTTCGCTTAATATAACAACTTCGGCCCGGCGGCGCGCCTCATCCAGAAAAGCTTCGATAGCGGCCTCAACGCGATCTTCGGTGACCAAGGCGTTGATCTCCGCGCGTTTTTCGTCGAGCGTCGGCATGAGCAGGCCCGGAAAACGCCGGCGGAAATCAGGAACAAAGATCTCGCGGTAGTATGTTTCCTCGTCCTCGGGCGTCACGACGATAAATGAACGGAATCGGAAGTCGAGGTATTTTTCGATCGCGATGCGTTGGCGGATGATCGCCTCGAAATTATCGTCGGTGACGGATGTAAAGCCCACGGTGCGCAGGCGCATCTCAAAATCAGCGGTCGAAGGGAAACGCTTAAGAATATTGGCTATTGCGTCAGCGATCTCCTTTTCAGTGGGAGGAATGCTGGGCACCCGTTGGGCCTCGAGCGCGAATAGACGCTGATCGATCAGGATCCTGAGCGCATTGTTCAGATCGTCAGATGATGGAGGGACAAGCGGCGCATCGGGCTGCAGGGCGAGCTGCCATTTAAGGTCCGAAAGTGTGATCAGCTCGGTATTCACCCCGTCGCTGACCGTTGCAACTGTCTTATCGACGATCTCCTGAGCAGCAGAAGCGGCCGGCAGGCAGAGGCATGCGAACGCCATCGCAAAAGCAAATAATATTTTCTCTCTATTCCGACAGCGGATCATTATATAACTTTGATTTTTACGTTTATCGAGAGCTTAGTCAACCCAAACGTGCGCGCGTTTAACTATTGACAAAAAGGTTAAAACCGTCTTTAATCTTAGAGAGGGATGTTTCTCACCCCCGACCGCATATCACCCTCTCAGTCAGTTGCTTCTCTACCTGATATAGGCCTTACACCCGCAGTATCTAGTCCAAAATGTCTATTCCCTCCGCAGCAAAGCGTGTAAATATCAACCCTCCTCGCATCGGGCAAGGCCCGGATCCGTCAGCCGAACTGAAGTTCATCTCCGATCTCGGGCGCAAATTACTGTTTACCGTCCACCCAAAAAAGGTCGCGAGCCGAGTAGCTGACGCTCTGCAGTCCAGCTTGGGTGCGGACGCATGTCTATTCGCCGCAGAACTTGAAAATATCGGCGTGGTGAGCTGCGCATATGACGGCCGGGGCGAGGTGATGACGGGGTTTCTAAACCGGACGAGGTTTGAAAAATGGTTCGAGCTGCTGCCGCCGCAGGTGGGCTATATCGAAGAATCGCCGGCACGTTTTCTACTGCAGGGGACGGAGCATCGGCTGGAATATATCTCGCCCCTGCATATCAACGGCGACATCCGAGGGGCTATTGTGGTTGCATTTGCACGCAAATTTGAACTGACCGAGGCGAAGGCACGCTTGATCGACGCCGCGACGCAAATGGCGGCGATGAGCGTGAATCTTTCAGCCCATTACGAGGCCGCGATCAACAGTTCGATAAACCGCGCAAAGGAGGAACACCGCAAGTTTACCGAGGCCGTGCTGGACGCACTGCCCGTATCGCTTTATGTCGTCGACCGCGATTACCGGATCGTTACCTGGAATCGCCATCGCGAGATCGGGTCGCAAGGAATTCCACGAGATGCGGCGCTAGGCCGGAATGTTTTTAACGTATTGGCTAGGTATCCCGAGGGCAAGGTCCGCGACGAATTTGAGCGGGCATTTGAGACCGGGGAGATCGAGCGGATCGAGCAGCAGACGGTCGCGGAGGACGGCTCGACAAAGCACTGGGTGGTGAGCAAGGTGCCCATGCGGGATCCCGACACGGGGGACGTGACGCACGTCATAACCGTCGGTGAGGATGTAACGATGCGAGTCGAGGCGATACACGCCGTCGGCCGTGCTGAAAAGCTGGCGGCCGTCGGCCGGCTTGCCGCAGGGGTCGTACACGAGATCAATAATCCTCTGGCAACGATCGCCGCATGTGCCGAGGCATTGGAAGGGCGAGTCGATGAGGGTGCGTTCGAGGAATCGGATGCGGCCGATGACCTTGCGGAATATCTGGGGCTGATAAAGAGCGAAGCCTTTCGATGCAAATCGATCACGACCGGGCTGCTGGATTTCAGCCGGATCCGGACGGGCGAAAGGCACAGTGTGGATATCGGCGAAATACTGCGGTCGTCATCGAACCTGATCTCTCATCAAAAACGCGGTACGAACATCGAGTTTGAAGTAGACGTGCAGGACGATCTGCCGCAGGTTATCGCGGACGGCGGGCAGATCCAGCAGGCGGTGATCGCACTCGCCGCAAACGCGATCGACGCGATGCCGGACGGTGGGAAGCTCACTTTGCGTGCGACGGCGCGGGCGAACCGGGTGGCGATCGAGATACAAGACACGGGCATCGGCATACCGACGGAAGATCTGTCGAAGATCTTCGAGCCGTTCTTTACGACCAAAGAGGTCGGCAAGGGGACGGGGCTCGGGCTCGCGGTATGTTACGGGATAATCACGGATCACGGCGGCCGCGTAGCGGTGCGTTCAACCGTAGGCAAAGGCACAACATTTACGATCTATCTTCCGCTTGGCAGGCATTAAGTAACGGGCTCCCGCAAACAAAAGGGCAATATCATGGCAAAACTACTTGTTGTTGACGACGAAAAGAATTTGAGGCTCGTAATCCAGAAAGAGATGAGCCGGAACGGGCATGAGGCCGACACTGCGGGGGACGGTGAAGCCGCATGGGAAATGCTTGAGGCGGCGGAGTACGACGTTTTATTGTGCGACATAAACATGCCGCGGCTCGATGGGATGGGGCTGCTGAAACGCCTTTGCGAAAAGAGCCCGAATCCGCCCGAGGTGATAATGCTGACCGGCCAGGGAACCGTTGAAACTGCCATCGAGGCGATGAAACTCGGCGCCTATGACTATTTGACCAAGCCCTACCGCATTGCGGAGCTCAACGCACTTGTCGGCCAGGCTGCGGAAAAGAAACAACTCAAACAGGACAACATCAAGCTCAGAGCGCAGATCGAGCGAAGCAAGGGCTCGACGCCCGAGATCATTGCCGAATCACCGCAGATGAAAGAGGTTTTGCGGCTCGCGAAGCGCGTGGCGCCGAGTGAGACATCAGTACTCATTACGGGCGAATCCGGGACAGGAAAGGAACTGATCGCGCAGGCGATACACCGGTTAAGCCCACGGGCTGACAAACCGTTTATCGATCTGAACTGTGCGGCTCTGCAGGACACACTGCTTGAATCGGAGCTTTTCGGTTATGAGGCGGGGGCCTTCTCAGGGGCACGGGCACGAAAGCTTGGGCTTTTTGAACTCGCAGACGGCGGAACGCTCTTTCTTGACGAAATAATGGAGATGCCGGCTCAGCTTCAGTCGAAGCTATTAAGGGCTTTGGAGACACGATCGTTCTTTCGAGTGGGCGGCGTTAAAAAGGTCGAGGTGGACGTCAGGCTTGTCGCAGCGACGAACCGCGATCCGCAGCAGGCGATCGCCGACGGGATCTTCAGGTCGGACCTGATGTTTCGGATCAACAGTTTTGAGATCAATATTCCGCCGCTCCGCGAACGCAGGGAGGACATTGCTCCGCTGGCACGTCACATTTTGCCGATGGTCGCCGGTAACGATCACCCTGTACTCACCGACGGCGTGACCGACGCTTTGAATGCTTACAGTTGGACAGGTAATGTGCGGCAGCTTCGCAACTGTCTCGAGCGTGCTGCATTACTAGCCGACAACGGGAAGATCACGGTCAAAGAGCTGCCGCCGGAAGTGGTCTTCAGGACCGATCGTCCGAACGTCGCAGTCAATTATACGGCCAACGGGCATGCGGAGCCTGGGGTTTCGACATTCAAGAATTCTTCACCTACGAATCTACGGGATTCTGAGAAGCAGCAGATCATTAATGCACTTGAGCGGACCGGATGGCATCGCGGTAAGACGGCAGAACTTTTAGGCATATCGGCGTCGACACTCTATCGGCGGCTGCGGGAATACGAACTCGACACAAGGTAAGTTTACAGGCCGGATAGCGCGGTATCTAAGAATAGCATTAAGCCAAAGCCGATAAAGAGCGAAAGCGTTGCGCCGTTCTCAAATCCGGGGCGGTGGGTTTCGGGGATGATCTCGTCACTGACTATGAAAAGCATAGCGCCCGCCGAGAAAGCGAGCGCCCAGGGCAGTACCTGTTCCGAGGCGAGCACCACGGTTGCCCCGACCGCACCGCCGACGACCTCGACGAGCCCCGTGAGAGCGGTCACGCCGAACGCATATATTTTCGAATAACCTTGCGACTGAAGGGCGATAGCTACGGATAGGCCCTCGGGCAGATTCTGGAGGCCGATCCCCAGAGTTGCGCCCAGACCGGTGCCGGCATCGCCGCTGGAGTTTGCCACGCCCACGGCCATTCCCTCGGGGAAGTTGTGAATGGCGATAGCAATGACGAAGAGCCATATCTTGCGTAGGCGGCCGGCATCGATCACCCCGTCGTGGCCCTTTTCGAAGTGCTCATGCGGGATGAGTTCATTGATGCCCCACAGGACAAATCCGCCGACAAAAAGAAATAAGATCGACCGAGTGACGGCACCCATCTGGCCGAAGCCGAGGCCGCGCGCAGACTCGATGCCGGGCAGGAGGAGCGAAAAGATGGTCGCGGCCAGCATAACCCCGGCGGCAAAGCTGAGCATGTTGTTGTTCAGCTTTTCATTCAAGCGGCGGAGAAAGAGCGCGGGTATGGCCCCGGCCGTAGTGGCTCCAAACCCCGCAATAAACGTAGCAGCTATGGCAGTGAAAAATGTATCCACGGAGATTACTTCGGAGCGATCACATATTTCACGACGTACTGCCGAAGCTTTGCACGGTTGTCCTTGAGATAATCGGCGTGGTCTTGGGCGATGCCTTCATCGGGCCGGGCGATCAGAATAAACGCCTCGAGGAGCCCATCTTCGTCCAATTGTTTTAACACGGCGATCTGAGGATTCAGCTTGTTAGGTTCGGTTTTGAAAGCCTTTAGCATGCTTAGGACACTGCGGAATGCCTCGGCCTCTTCACGAAGGGTATGGCGATAGGGCTGTCCCGGATAGAGCTCCTTGAACTTCTTATCCTGCCATTCGCTTCGAGTAGATGTATATCCGATCCAAGCCATTGAGCCGTCCTCGCCAAGCGGATTCACATTGATCGTCGAGGAGGCCTTTCCGTCCGGCCCGATATTAAACTCCGGCGGGTCGACCCTTGGGTGGCCGAGGGCCGTCTTCGTGACCTCGCCCCACTGAATCAGCCCGCCGACGGCACGACGATTATACGGCTCGGTGATAAAGGCCTCGATGTACCGGTCACGAGCCTGATCGTGCTTGCCCTGCTTCATTAGCGGCGTTGCAGAGTAACGGTAAGCAGTTTCGATATTGGGGTCGATCTTTATCGCGGTCTGATACCAGTGTTCGGCCTCATCGAACTTACCGCCGTGCATTTTTACGTCACCGGAGAATAAAGCTGCCAGATAAAGTTTAGGGTCGAGCTTGAGAGCGGCTTGATAATACTCAAACGCCTCGTCCCCTTTGCCCGTTACAAATGCAGCCTCGCCCTTTTTCATGAACGCCTCGGCCTGGGCGTTATATGAGAACGACGCCCCGGAGCTGCCGTCAACGGGTAGTGTGTCGGCGATCTCGGCGATCACGAGGGCATCGTCGCCCAGTTCACGGGCGCGGTTGAACGCCTTTTTTGCATCCGCTCTAGCGGTACGGCGGTCCGCCTCACTCTCGGCTGCCGCGGCTTTTCCCAAGAGTGCAAAGCCGAGATTTGAGTAAACCCACGGATCGTCTGAGCCCGCATCGGCAAGTTGTTTTAGGAGCGGAACGGCCTCGACATAGCGCAACTCGCTCATCAGGTTTGCAGCCTTTTCCCGGACGGCGGTTAGATCCCCGTTTTGGCCGAAAGCATTGACGGTTATCAGAAGCAGGGCAAGGGCGAGGACGGCCGCATGTGCGCCGCGCGATTCTCTGACAGCGATCTGCATACTTACTCCTTTTTACCGGCGAGTTGTGCTGCCGGCACGATATACAAAAAACGTTGGTTTGAAAGCGGCATCAGCTCCTCAGTGTACGCGAGGCGGAGCTTTTTGAACTGTTCCGCGAGCCCCGGGCCGCCAAAAAGCAAAAGCTCTTTATTCTTAGCCCACTTAATGAGCTTTGGCAACTTTTGTTGAAAGCGGTCGAGGGCCCGGACGGTGACGAAGCCGTAATTGTGGGCCGGCCTTGCCTCCTCGAACTGACGGTCGATCACCGAAGCGCGACCGGTTAAACCAAGGCGCTCGGTGATTTCAGTAAGGAACGCGGCTTTCTTGATCTTCGATTCGATGAGCACTGCGGAAAGATCCTCCCGAACGAGCAAACAGGGGAGCGAAGGGAGACCGGCACCGGCACCGACATCGATCAGCCGGGCACCGTTGGGAAGATGTTTGAGCAGGGTAAGCGATTCGAGAATGTGACGCGTTGCGAATGTTTCCGGCGTGCTTGGGCCGACGAGGTGCAGCAGTTCGTTCTGCTCCATCACGCTCTCGTAATAATCGGCAAGCCGCGAGCGAGCCGCGTCGTCGAGATCGACAGCGAACGGGGGCTCGTTCGCACGAAGCGCTTCGAGGAATTCAGCCCTGTTACCCATCACGCTTCTCCTCCAGCTCGCTTATCTTCCTCTCGTACCAGTTCAGTATCGGTTGGCTCGAGATGCCGTGTATCAGGATGCTTGCGGCGACGACCGTCACGGTGAGGGCGGCCATTTCACCGCGGCCCTCTTCTAGCCCGTGAGTCATCGCATAGCTGAGATAATAGAGGCTGCCGATGCCGCGAATGCCGAACCACGCCATCATACCCCGCTGAAAACGTTGCGTCGGGGTCCCGATAAGGAACAGCATCGCGGCAAGAGGACGAATAACGATGAAGAGAGCGAGTGCAAGAGGGAGTGCTCGCCAGTCCCAATAGATCGCGAGGCATATGCCGACGAGAACGATCGTTAGCATCTCGAGCAACCGCTCCGCGGTGTAGCCGAAGGAAATTATTTCAGAAACAACAACGCCGCCGGCGATGACAGGGTTGCTGAGCGCCTCGTTGTCGTGATCGGCCTTTGCGAGGATCTCAGACGGTGGATGCGGGACCCCCTCTTCGTCTTCATGTTCATCCTGATGATCGTACCCGGCGACATCTGCGTCGACGCGCGGTGCCGATTCGACGGTGACCACCTCGGCACGGCGAAATCCGACACCGGCTGCAAAGGCAGCGAGGAACCCCCAGGCACCGATCGCCTCAGCGCCCGAGTAAGAAAGTACGATCAAGGCGAGTGCCAGAAAATCGTTGGGCGAACTCATATCCCTATGCTTGCTCCGCAGCCAAATGGCTGTCATTCCTACGGCCTTGCCGAGCAGAAATCCGAGAAGCAGTCCGGCAGGGACCGCCCAAACAAGGCGATGCAACGCCCAACCCGCGACCCATTCGCCCATCCGGCCATACTCCAGCCAGAGCAGTGCAAAAACGACGAAGGGAAATGCCGCACCGTCATTGAAGCCGGCCTCGCCCGAAAGGCCGTAGCGGACGCGGTCGCGATCGGCAGCGTCGCTGACCGTAACGGTGCCCGCTAGCACCGGATCGGTGGGTGCAAGAATCGCACCCAACAGAAATGCCAACGGCCAATCTAGTCCGATAAAGTAGTGAGCAAATGCCGCTACGGCCGCGATCGAGGCGACCATCACCGGTCCGGCGAGACGATAGGCGGCGCTCCAGCCCCGGTAACTAAACGGCATCCTTAGCTTTAGGCCGCCGATAAACAGAGAGATGATGACCGCGAGTTCGGTAAGATGCTCAAACCACACGCGCCCCTCGACTATATCGACCGTGATCAGGTTAAATCCGAGCGGGCTGACAAGGATGCCGACGGCGAGGTATAGCGAAGAGGTCGTTATCGGGAAGCGGCGGATGTATGCGGACGACAGCGCGACAACCAAAAGTAAGGCGCCCGCCAACCCCATCCAGCCAAGAAAACTCATAAAGGCTATCTTACGCTAAACCCTGCGGCGTGAGCGAATTAACGGATCAATAGGAATGAAGAGAAGATGAGATGGTGCGGACGAGAAGAATCGAACTTCCACTCTCTTGCGAGAACAGGCTTCTGAGACCTGCGCGTCTACCAGTTCCGCCACGTCCGCACGGGGCAAACATTGAGGATACTAATTCGACAGGTGAAACTCAAGAGAGATACGGCATTGCCGTCGGGGGCCGCTGCCGCTTTTTTGCCGGAAAGACGCAAACCACGCAATTTGCTATATTTGAAGCAATGGCCGTCGATATTAAACGCAATCTGACGAACCTTCGCTCTCGGATAACGCGTGCCGCTAAGCGTTCGGGGCGCGACCCGGGCGAGATCAAGCTGATCGCCGTTACCAAGACTCACCCGCCGGCAACGCTGAAAAAGGCCCTTGCTGCGCGCGTAAACGCTTTTGGCGAGAACAAGATACAGGAAGCAGAAGAGAAGATACCAAAGGTCGGCGAGAACGCCGCCGAGTGGCACATGATCGGCCACTTGCAAAAGAACAAGGCGCGAAAGGCGGTGGAACTTTTTCACATGATCCACTCGCTCGACTCGCCCGAGTTGGCACACCGGCTGGAGCGGATCTGCGTCGAGGAGGGCCGTGCGGTGCTGCCGGTGTTGGTCCAGGTGGACCTTGCCGGGGAAGCTACGAAATCGGGAGTGCCGGTGACGCAGCTGCAACTTTTGGTCGAGGTGCTCAAGCGGTGCGAGCGGCTAAGATTCGACGGGCTTATGATAATACCGCCGCTTGCGAAGGACCCTGAAGAGTCGCGTGTGTATTTCAGAAGGCTTCGTGAGATCCGCGACCGCTTGGGCGCGGAGGGCGCGTTTGCCGTAACGCCGGGCGAGCTTTCAATGGGGATGACACACGATATGGAGGTCGCGATAGAGGAGGGTGCCACTATGATACGTGTGGGTACAGCGATCTTCGGCGAACGCAAGAAATAGAGCGGGACGCTTATGCTGTCGTTAACGATCTATCC